>JALSKY010000160.1 GCA_026988585.1 Deltaproteobacteria bacterium | reverse complement strand
GTAATATTATACGGATTGAGGACCTGATTCAGCTTCTTCAAAAGGGGGGATTTATATCTTTTTAGAATGTCCCCTTTCTCGCTGCGCTCTATTCTCATGCCTTTTAATTGTTGATAGATGATATCCCTTATCCATGCCTCCTTTTTTACCAGGGCATGTTTAGTGGTAGCATCTGGTACAACAAGCTCTATCTTCAGCTTGTAGAAAACCACCTCCTGCCCAAGACGGCCGGGAATGAGGAATGGGTGGAGCATCAGCGAATCCACGGTGCCCGTAGCCTCTTTATTTATCCTGGGACTATCCTGTTCTGTCTTGATTGTATTGCTGGCAGGTGTTGTGGAGCTGGGTGGAGAAGTATCAGATGCCACATTTTTCTCCTGGCCAATCCTTTCAGAGGCCTGAAGAGTATTGTTGAGCATGAATCCAAAGGTGATTATGGCTGCGATGGTCAACACAGTTGAAAGAGAAGTGACTATCCATGGAACAATACCGAAACCGAAGGCAACTACAGGTAGTTCGGCTTCCGAGGGAGCAGGAGCGGCAATAGAGATACCATCTTCTGCAGCAGATGCGCCAGGATTAAAGGGAGGGTTGTCGTTTTCTCCCAGGTCTCTATGCTCCGGGATGTTGGAATCACCATCTGCCGTTGCGGCAGCATCTGTCAAATCACTCTCTATTTTTGATACCTTCTCCTCTTTGCGAAGGGGTGGCTCTTCTCCCTTTTCGAAAGAGGCCTCTTTTCCCTCGATATCCGCTGCAGAGTCCATGTTGTCTGCGGAAGATTGTTCAGCAGCACCATCATTAGAAGTTTCATCCAGGATTCGATTCTCTTCAGCCGCGCCCCCGCCAGCGCTCTCCTGTCCCGGGGTTTCAGGGGCTGCCTGATTCTCCTCTGCCTCCAATTCCTCTTTCAGGATCTGGTCCTCGAAAAGGGGGATCTCTTCTACACCGGTACCGTCCCAGAGCTCCTCGTCGCTCAGGCTGATGCCTATCTCGTCCTCCGGAATGATTCCGTGGGATGATGAAGGTGATGAATCGGAGCTGCCTTCAGCAGAGCCGTTCGGGTCATTGGCTATGTTAGCGGTCTCTTGGTCAGAAGTTTGAGAGAAGGCCTGAGAAGCCTGATGGTCAGTCTCGGTCTCTTCAGGTATGTTTTCAACGGTAACAGAGGCCTCCGGAAGCTCATCGTCTGGTTCCGGTGTCCTGATCTCTGCTGGTTTCTCCTGAGTGCTGGCCAAGGTCTCTACATCTGCACCTTCGCTGAGCGGTTCGCCTGTAGTCAGCGCATCATCTTCATTGGAGTGATCTTCTGACTGGGGGCGTGAAAGCTCTTTATCCAACAGATCATCAAAGATATCGTCGGATTTTTTCTGCTGTTGATCAGGCTGCTTCTGGTCTGACATTGACCTGCTTATCCTTCTTGAAACTGTTGTTCTTGAAACTGTTGTTGTAGTTGTTTCTATCCATATTCATTCAAACCATCAGGAGCTGAATAGCGGTATCTTCCTGGCCTTCTGGCACAGGAAAGTGATTCATAACAATATCCCAGAGAGATGTCTAATCAAAGATCTTTTCAATCTTTTCTCCAAGGGTCTCTGGAGTGAACGGTTTTACGATATAATTGCTCACCTTGGCCTTTACTGCCTCTATGATGTTTTCCTTCTGGGCTTCGGCCGTGACCATGAGAAACGGGATATCTTTAAGTTTCTCATCGGCACGAACCTTTTTCAGCAATTCGATCCCTGGCATCTTTGGCATGTTCCAGTCGGAAACTATGAAATCAACCTTTTCCTTCTGGAGAATCTCCCAAGCAACCGAGCCGTCGTCTGCCTCTATGAAATTCTTGAATCCCAACTGGCTGAGAATGTTTTTTACAATCCTTCTCATTGTAGCAAAATCATCAACTACAAGTACAGTCATATTATAATCGATGGCCATATAATCTTTTCCTCCTGAAAATTTTTCTTTCTCT
Organism: Deltaproteobacteria bacterium; assembly: GCA_026988585.1. Classification (GTDB taxonomy): domain Bacteria; phylum Desulfobacterota; class Dissulfuribacteria; order Dissulfuribacterales; family QOAL01; genus JALSKY01. The sequence goes on along the minus strand of JALSKY010000160.1, from coordinate 12,438 downwards.
ATAAATCGGATACTGGCTGTAAAAACTTTATGCAACAGACGTTTGGGTTGAGATATTCCAGACGTTACTGTTTAATCATCAAGCTCAGACTATATGCAGTGGCAAGTTGACCGGATATGAGAGACAGAGGGGACCATGGCCTGTACTGGTAGTTCAACTATGTGAGAATCAGAAAATTTCAGCATGATCCGATCCCCCTCATGCCTTTGAATGCCCTATGGTTGTGAACTGGAAATGTCACTCCTTGGGATATATCAATCTGTTTAATGGGTAAATTTGGATAATCATTTGATTACACTCAAGTTATAGTTCTAATATAGGGCATTGTGAGTGGAGAGTTCAGACTAAAATATCCTTTTTATGGTATCCAGCTCATCTCCCCGGAAATGTTCAGACATGTGGGCCCTCATCCGCATCACTGCCTTGGTATGCATCTGGGATATCCTGCTTTCTGTGTACCCCATTATCTCTCCAATCTCTTTCATTGTGAGTTCTTCGAAATAGTAGAGAGAGACCACAAGTTTTTCCTTTTCAGGCAGTGTCTTGATGCACTCTACCAGTATGTCTTTGACCTCCTTGAGATTCAGCTTGTCAAATGGATCACTTTCTCCGTCATCAGCGATGAGATCAAAAAGATCGTCGTCACTGGAATCAGGCATCCTTCTTCTTATGGCCTCAATATCGAGAAACGTAACCCCCCGTGTCTTGTCTAACAGTTTGTAGTATTCAGTCATAGAAAGATTCATGGCTGATGCTATCTCCTCATCTTCCGGTGGTCTGCCAAATTCTGCCTCCAGTTTTTCTATTGTCTTTTCAAGCTCGGTGGCCTTCTTTCTAACAGATCTCGGTACCCAGTCTAAACTGCGAAGTTCATCCAGCATGGCTCCCCTTATCCTGAACTCGGCATAGGTCTTGAAGCGAATCTTCTTTGCTGGGTCAAATTTTTCCACCGCATCTATGAGCCCGATGATGCCTGGTCCAATAAGATCTTCAGCAGTGATATTGGGAGGCAGGCGTCCTGCAAGCCTGTTGGCTACATACTGCACCAGCGGTGAGTATTTCATTATCAGCTCTTCCCTGGCCTTTTTGGATAGAGGCTGTCCTGCACCAAAAAATTCTTCTGTATAATCCTTGATTTTTGGGGCTGCTGCTGTGTTTGCCATAATCATATTCCTAAGAGATTTTTCCAGAAAAACTTGATGTTTCCGTCCTGTGTCAAGGACTCTTCCGTGTTGAGAATATTCTCTGCCAGTTCCATCATCTTTCTACTTGCCCTGGATTCAGGAAAGAGTTCGACTGCGGCCCTTTGTTTACGTACTGATTTGGGTACTGCAGCATCCTTGGGGATGAATCCAAGGAAATTCAGGGATAGAATCCCGAGAAATTTGTCTGCAACAGTGGCAAGCTGGCTGAATACCCTATGTGCCTCCTGCTTGCTGTTTACCCAGTTGATGATAATGTGAAAACGGTTGACCTTGTGGGTTCTTACCAGCACCTTGATCAGGGCATAGGCATCGGTTATGGAAGTCGGCTCCGGTGTCAGAACTACAACTCTTTCCTGTGCAGCCATGTTAAAATACATGACAGTGTCAGAAATGCCAGCAGCATTGTCAATGAGCATGATGTCCAGTGGCATTTGAAGGGAATCGAACTCATTGAGCAGAAAGAGTTTTTCGCTCTCATCCAGGTTCACCATCTCCTGAATCCCTGAGCTTGCAGGTAGAAGTTTGATCCCGCCTGGACCATCTATCAGGATATCATGTAGTTCCTTGTTCCCTGTAAACAGGTGATGTATGGAGTATTTGGGAACCAGGCCAAGCATAACGTCAACATTGGCAAGGCCAAGGTCAGCATCAAGAATCAGGACTTTCTTGCCCTTTTGTGACAGGGCAATGGCAAGATTGGTTACGATACTGGTCTTTCCAACGCCGCCTTTTCCGCTGCTGAAGCAGATAACCCTTGGGTGCCCCTGGTTAACACTGTTTTTGCGATTCCTGTAGGTGTTGTGCCCCTCCTTGGGGCTACTGAACTGCTTCCATTGTTTCAGTGTGGCAGCTTGGTTCATAATCTGTTCCATATCAGCAAGTTGCATGTGTAACATTCTGTTGTGTCCGGCCTGATAAGATTGGTGCTGCTGCTCTCCCTGAGATCATGTCTATACACAACTCAATAGTTGCAGATTTGATGTCTTCAGGGACCCTCTGTCCATTTGTGATATAGGAAATAGGCAACTGTCTCGCTGCAAGGGCTATTAGTGGCGCTGCAGCACTTTCTATTTCGTCTGTCTTTGTCAGGGTATATCCTGCCACTGGGAACCTCTTATAGAACTCTATGGTCTTCACAATCTGCCTGATGTCGTAACTGGAACAAAGCATTACCTGTGCCATAAGTTCAGGAATGGTATCAAATAGCCGCTGAAGTTCTCTTTGATGTCTGTCTGAAAATGGATTGCGTCCTGTGGTATCTACCAGTATGAAATCATAATCTGCATAATCCCCGAATATCTTGAGAAGTTCTGTGTTTGTGGAGGCTGTTTCAAAGGGAAGATCCATGAGAGCGGCATATTTCCTGAGCTGTTCCGCTGCTCCGAGACGGTAGGAATCAACACTCACCAGGACTCCATGCCTCCTGTGAATGAATTTGAGTCTTGCTGCTATCTTAGCCAGTGTTGTGGTCTTTCCAACGCCTGTGGGGCCGATGAATGCCCACCAACAGGGCTTGGCCCAGTGTTCTGCCTGTCCGCCTCTCTTCATGTTGCTTTTCAGAAAGTTATACAGCCATTCATTCAGAGCACTTTCTGTGACAGGTGTGGATTCGAGTGTTCTGAAAATCCTGGGATAAAGGAATTGTTTGGTGGCTGTGTCAAGATTTAGTGATGTCAAAAAATTGTCAACAGCTATGGCCGGAGAACCGTAGAGGAGAGAGTCTCCTATTCCCTTGGGCAGGGTGGTCATTTCGATCATACCTTTATATTCCAAAATCTCCTTCAGCTCTGCAATTTCACGTTTCAGTTCTGCCAGCATCCCATCCGGTGCCTTGTCTGCAGAGTTCTCCTGTTTCCTGTTTTTCAACCATGCAGCCTGATTGGTATCAGGCGCAATCTCTGTCTCTGCTGGATCCACAGCCGCCACAACCTCTATGATAGACTTGAACCCTGGTCTGCCATGCTGTTTGATCCGCCTCTTTTCCGTGCTGATTATAACTGCATCAGGGCCCAATTCCTTTTTCACCCTTTCCAGTGCAGATGTCATATCCTGTGCTATAAATCTCTTGAGTTTCATATCACCACCATCTGGCTCTGCGAGTTGTCTCTGCTGATCCACTCAAAAAAAATCTGTTTAATCCGGTCATGATCATCCTATGGTAGATATTGATTCCAGTCTCACATCGGGAGGAATCTCAGTATGTGAAAGCACCACTGTTCCAGGTATGAATCTGTCTAGAAGGCGCTTGAGATGTCTGCGCAAAGTCGGGCTGGTCAGTATCACTGGTGTCACACCCTTTGCAGTGGCCTTGTCAACCCCTTCCTTTACCGCCTGGATGATCTGGTTGGCAGCAGCGGGATCCAGTGCGAGAAAGGAACCGTGCTCTGTCTGTTGAAGGCTGTTTCTCAGTCGTTCCTCCATCTGTGGTTCCAGAGTTATCACATTGAGAATCTCTCCGTCCTGTAGCAGTGGCTTTACAATTGCCCTTTTGAGTCTCTGCCTCACATACTCTGTTAGAATGTCCGGATCCTTGGTCACTTCGGCATAATCTGCAAGGGTTTCGGTAATGGTTAGCAGATCCCTTATGGATACGTTTTCCCGTACCATGTTTTGCAGGACCTTCTGTATGACTCCCAAGGGAACTGCCTGGTTGACCTCCTCAACAGGTTTCGGATGTGATGCTGCCAGTGCGTCCAGGAGTCGCTGAACCTCCTGCCTGCCCAGGAGTTCATCAGCGTGTTTCTTGATTATCTCCGCGAGGTGTGTGGCAATAACCGTAGATAGATCCACTACAGTGTATCCCGCAAGCTGGGCCTCCTCTCTCTGCTCCTCCTTTATCCAGATGGCCGGAAGTCCGAAGGCAGGCTCTGTTGTTGGGATGCCGGGAATCTCCTTTCTTACATCACCGGGGTTCATTGCCAGCAGGTGTCCGGTCATCAGTTCTCCCCTGGCAACATCTACACCCTTTATAAGTACCTGGTATTCTCCAGGACGAAGCTGCAGATTGTCCCGGACATGCAGGGGCGGCACAATCACACCCATCTCCTGGGCAAACTGCCTCCGGATGGATTTGATCCTTTCAAGAAGATCACCCCCCTGCTCTTCATCCACCAGGGGAATCAGTCCGTAGCCTACTTCTAACTCCAGGATATCCATCTGCAGCAGCTTTTCCATCTCCTCCGGTTCGCTATGCTGGGATTGCTCTTCTCCTGAGACTGGCGCGGATTCATCTTCCGGTTCTGTCCTGAGAGCAGCCTGTTCTCTGAAGGAGATATAAGCTAGGGCCCCGACTCCTATGGCAAGGAGGCTGAAGGGAATAACCGGTAGCCCGGGAATCAGGCCAAAGAGAAAGATTATTCCTGCCGTCATTGCCAGGGCCTGGGGATGGGTGCCGAACTGTTTGACAAATTCAGTTCCCATGCTGGACGAAGAGGCTGCACGGCTTACCAGAATGCCTGCTGCAGTGGATATGATCAGGGCAGGGATCTGGGATACCAGACCATCTCCAATGGTGAGCAGTGTATAACTCTGTGCCGCCTGGGAGGCAGGCATGCCCTGTTGAAGCACGCCTATTATGAATCCGGCTATCACATTGATGGCCATGATTATGAGGCCGGCAACAGCCTCTCCGCGAACAAATTTTGCAGCACCGTCCATGGCGCCATAAAACTCTGATTCCTTGGCTATTTCCTGCCGCCTCTTTTTTGCCTCGGTCTCATCTATCAGGCCTGCATTGAGATCTGCATCTATGGCCATCTGCTTCCCTGGCATTGCATCAAGTGTGAACCTGGCAGCCACTTCGGCTATCCTTCCAGATCCCTTGGTTATTACCACGAAGTTGATTATCACTAGGATGGCAAACACAATGCCGCCAACTACATAGTTTCCCCCTACTGCAAACTGGCCAAAACCCATGATGATCTTGCCTGCTGCATCTGTGCCCTCGTGGCCGTGAAGCAGTATGAGCCTGGTGGATGCTATGTTGAGGGATAGCCTGAAGAGTGTTGTAAGGAGAAGGAGAGAGGGAAATACGGGAAAATCCAGTGGCTTTACCACATAGAGTGCCAACAGAAATACCAGCAGGGATATGGAGATATTGACTGCGAGGAACAGATCCAGGGCAGGAGAGGGCAGGGGTACGATCATCAAGAGGAGTATCCCTACCACACCGGCTGCTACAGCCAGATTGTTTTTGTCTATTTCAACCCCGGACCAGGTGGATCTGAGCGCATCTATTGCAGCCATCGACTTCTCGACTCCTCTCGTGCTTTCTTCTTATCTTGAATCCCTGAAGGGATCCGGCTCTCTATCAGGATGCAGAATCGGTGCCTTTTCTCCCTTTGAGCCTGTAGATATGGGCAAATATCTCAGCAACTGCCTGGTAGAGCTGTTCCGGAATGGAATCACCTATCTCAACCATCTGGAAAAGGGTGCGGGCGAGGGGTTTGTTTTCAATCACCGGAACCCGGTTTTTTCTTGCTATCTCTTTGATCTTTTCAGCAATGGGCCCGGATCCCTTGGCTATCACCTTCGGGGCATCCATGGTGCCCGCTTCATATTTCAAGGCAATGGATAGATGGGTTGGGTTGGTGATCACCACATCCGCCTCAGGAACTGCTGCCATCATCCGTTTTTGTGCCATCTCTCTCTGGATTGCTCTGATCTTGGATTTGACCTTGGGATCACCTTCGGTCTGTTTGTACTCCTCTTTGACCTCCTGCTTGGTCATCTTGAGTTTCTGCTCCTGGTCCCATCTCTGAAAGAAAAAATCCAGCAGGGCAATGAACATCATGACCAGGCAGCTCTTCCAGAACAGTGAAAAGCTTACAGAGAGATAGTAGGAGAATATCTGGATAGGAGACTGATCCAGCAGTGGCAGGATGTTTGACAGCTCACTGGAAACTATTGAATAGACTATCCATATAATTATTGTGAGTTTCAGCAGGGATTTTACGAACTCCATGAGAGATTGGGCAGAAAAGAGCCTCTTTATCCCCTGGAACGGACTGATTTTGGAGAATTGCGGCTTCAAGGGTTCAAGAGTCAGCAGCGGACCTATCTGGGTTATGTTTACCAGTATAGCAGTAGCCATCACAGCGATAAACAGGGGCAGGAGAGCGATAATATACTGCTTTACGCCAAGGATCATCAGAGGTAACAGATTGTCATGTTCCAGACTGATGGTATGGAGGTTTTCTAAATAGTAGGTGATAGGCTGTGTCAGCCTGGTAAATAGATAACCTGCTCCCCAGTAGATAGTTAGCAGACCGGCCAGGAGCACAAACACTGATGAAAGTTCACGGCTCTTGGCAACCTGACCCTTTTTTCTGGCTTCTTCCCGTCTTTTCGGGGTGGCCTTTTCAGTACGTTCCTGAAAGGATTCCGGAGGCATCTGTCATCACCTGTGAAGTACCGCTTAGCTTTCGCCTTATACCGTGATGATGCACTGTCTGTGCCAGCAGATAGTTATCTCAATATCATCCGCCAGCAATGATCCTTGCAATTTCTGGCATCACTGCAATGGACTCCCTGAGATACCGCCCAAGCACAGGCCAGAAACAGTGCATGGTAAAACCGAAAAAAAGCAATCCAAGCCCAACATTCAGATTGAGACTGATCATCAACATATTTATCTGCGGAACCAGTTTGGCCAGTATCCCAAGGGCAACCTGGGTGATCAGCAGTATTCCCATGACAGGTGCCATTAATTTGACGGAAAGAGCAAACATCTGGCTGCCTGCTGACACCATGGCCTCAACCAGGCTGGCGTCAAGATGGAGGGAGAGAATAAGGCCAGGAGGGATTATGGTGAAACTTTCTGCTACTACTCTTATCAGGGCATGATGGCCATCTGCCACCAGAAAAAGGAGGAGTGAGATGGTATAGGCGAACTGGGCTACAATAATTGATTGGGTTCCTGACTGTGGGTCCATGATGTTGGCAACTCCCAGTCCCATTTGAATTCCTACCATCTGGCCTGCCACCTGGATCCCTGCAAAGATGAAACGGATCATAAGGGAAAGAACCATGGCCAGGAACAGTTCTGCAGCAATTATGTAAAGGAACCTGGGAATAGTAACAGGAAAATCCTGGGTCAGGGGTATTGCAACAGGGGTGAAAAGCATGGATAGAATGATGGAGATTGCCACCTTTATCTGGAGAGGAATTGTCCTGGAACTGAAGATCGGGAACATGAAGAGCAGGGTAGAGATGCGGATGAGCACCAGCACGAAACACTCGATGTTTCTGGTCATCCAGAGAAAAATGTCAGAGGGAATCATCCTGTTAAGTTTGGAATATTGATGATGAGATCCCTGGTGAAATCCACCATCTTGTTCATGAGCCAGGGAAAGGTGAAGAGCAGGGCCAAAAGTACTGCTATGATCTTGGGCACAAAGGTCAGGGTCATCTCCTGTATCTGGGTAACTGCCTGGAAGATGCTGACTGCGAGTCCAACTATCATCCCTACTCCCAGCATTGGCAGTGAGAGCATCAGTGTTAGTTCAACAGCGCTCCTGGCCAGACCTATCACCATATCCTGTGTCATTTCATTATCCTCCAACTGTAAAACTTTTTATCAGTGAGCCTGCAATCAGGTGCCAGCCATCCACCAACACAAAGAGAAGAAGTTTGAAAGGCAGGGAGATGAGCACTGGCGGCAGCATCATCATGCCCATGGAGAGCAATACACTGGATATGACCATGTCGATGATCAGAAAGGGTATGTAGAGTATAAACCCGATCTCAAAGGCTGTCTTGAGCTCACTTATCATGAAGGCAGGGATAAGCACCCTGGTCGGGATCTCTTGTTTCGATTTGGGTGGTCCCAGCCTGGCCACATCCATGAAGAGTTTTATGTCAGCCTCCCGGGTATTTTGGAGCATGAACCGTCTCAATGGTCTCTCTACATTTTTCCAGGCCTGCTGATAGGATATCTCCTCGTTGAGATATGGCTGAATGCCCATCCTGTTGGCTTCACTCCAGTAGGGTTGCATGATGAACAGGGTAAGAAAGAGGGAAAGGCCGATAAGCACTTGGTTGGGCGGCATCTGCTGTGTTCCCATGGCCTGTCGCAGAAAGCCGAATACTACTATGAGACGGGTGAAGCAGGTGGTCATCAGCAGAATAGAGGGCGCAAGGGAGAGTACTGTCAGGAGGATTAGTATCTCCAAGGCTGCAGTCAGTTTTGCAGGATCATCCGTTTGCTCAAGCCCTATATTTATTGAGGGAATCTGTATCGCTGCTGCGTCTTTGCATAGCAGCACCAGTAGTAGAGGGGCCAGCAGAAGGACCAGATCTATCCTGCATGATTCTGGCTTCAGGTATAGGCTCTGGTCCGTTTTCCTTCCTGAAAAATCGAGACAGTGATGGGAAGGAGCTGGCATTTCATTGATCTCCCATTGTGAATTGAGTATCAGTGGATCTGGTCCTTTCCCGGGCGAGTTTCCTGTTGAAAATAGATATGAAATTGGATGTTCCCGGATCCGGGTCACAGGATTCGGTTGGATCACACACTGAACCGGATGGTCTGATACCTGTCTCGATCTCAGAAAGCAGGGTAATTCCCTGTTCAGATGAACCGAGAAGCATGGTTTTGCCTTGAACGGTTACGAGGTGGAGCTGTTTTTTCGGGGCGAGATGGAGGGTCTCTATAAGTTTGATCCTGCCGCCTGTTTTCTTTATCTGCATGCCAGGCAGTATTAGTTTCACACTCCATGCCAGACAGAAGATTCCGCCAAGGATAACGGCCAGGGCCCCAGCCATCTTCAGGAATAGTGTCAGTGAATCCATCTGTTCCATAGGCCTTGATCTCTTCTATCCCAGGTTTTTCACCCGGTCTTCCGGGCTGATTATTTCAGAAAGTTTTATTCCGAATTTCTCGTTTATGACGACAACCTCTCCTTTTGCCAGGAGCTTGCCATTGACGTAGATGTCGGCAGGTTCACCAGCCATCTTGTTCAGCTCAACCACGGAACCCTGTCCTAACTGCAGCAACTCCTTGATCCGCAGGGAACTTCTGCCAAGTTCTACAGAGATCTCCAGGGGTACATCCAGGAGAAAATCCAGGTTTGGATTGGTGCCTGGAACAGGTTTCTCCCTCTTGAACTCATCGAAGTCTGCAGTTGGGGTGGTGTTATGGGTTTGGGCCTTGAGCTCCTCCTCTACGGAGCCCTCATTCAGTGCCTTGGCTGCAGCGGGATCTCCACCTTCGGCAGCTTCCTGAAAGGCATCTCCCCAGTCAACATCGTTGCTATCTGCAGAATCATCTCCTTCGAGAAGCTTGTCCAGTTCCTCCTGGCTGACCGGGCCGCCATCATCTTCTGGTGATCCGGTTTCTGCCTGGACAGTGCCGTCTTCGTTGCCCTCATGGTTTTCCTGCTCAAGGAGCTTGTCCAGTTCATCCTGTGAAAGCATCTTTTTCTCCAGTTATTGGTATGTTTCTTAGACCTGATAAAGACAGATAGTTATTATTCTTCATGACCAAGGATCTGATCTATTCTGAAGGCCTTCTGGCCACGGTGAATGCCGGGAATCCCCCTGAATTTTGGCCGTTTCATAACGGATGCAGTGAGACGATCATCTATCCTGGTATCTAACTGGATGATGTCTCCAGCTTCGAGGTCCAGGATCTCTGAACCGGTGAGTGCTGTTGTACCAAGTGAAACTATGATCTCCACTGCTATATCCCTGACATTTCTCAGCAGGGCATCCCGCCACTCCGGGTCCTCGTTCTCTTCAGGCTGATAGGAGGTCTGGAGTTTCTGTTTTATAGGCTGAATTGCTGACATGGGTATGCATATAAAGATGAAACCTGTAAGTTCCTCAATATCCAGTTGAAATTTGGCGATGATTACTGAATCTTCATCAGAGATTATCTTTGCAAACTGTGGATTGATCTCACTTCTGATATAGAGAAACTTTACCGGGTAAACATTCTGCCATGCATGTTCCCAATCTTTCAGGAAAGAGTTGACAATTCTTCGTATCAGGCGCTGCTCTATAGAGGTAAACTCCCTGCCTTCTACGCGGCTCTGACCAAGCCTGGTAGATCCGAGGAATATTTCAACTATACTGAATACAAGCTGGGGGTCTATGACCATGAGGATGTTGTGTTTCAGAGGCTCCATTTTCAATACGTGAAGGCTTGCTGGAACGGGAATCCTCTTCAGAAAGTCGGAAAAGGTGACGATCTCTATGGGTACTACAGTGCTTTCCACCATTACCCTGAGGATGGAGGATAGGGTTGCCCTGAGCCCTCTGTTGAACTGATCGTTTATTACTGCGAATCCAGGAAATTTTATTTTTGACATCTTTGCCGCATTGGCAAAGTCGTAGGGAATCACATCCTGGGCTTCAGCAATCTCTTGCGTGGCAGAATCTTTCTGCTCTGGTGATTCCGCTACATCATCCAGACCGCCAAGCAGTGCATCGATCTCATCCTGGCTCAATACCTGGGCCATACTCTCTCCTCCAAGGCTTCTCTTTACCGGTTACTGCACTACGAATTGTGAGAAATAGACGTTTTTCAGTTTTCCCTGACCAATAATCCTGTTTAGACGGGCGGTTATCTCATCCTTAAGCCGCACTTTGCCCTCAATGGATATCACATCTTCAAGTGTCTGGCTGGATAGCAGCATCAGTATGTCGTTTCTTATCCTGGGCATCAATTTTTCTGCTTCCTCCTTTGCCTTGTCATCCTGAAGCTCTATGGTGATGCTGGCCTTGAGGAAATGCTTGGCCTTAGGATCAGCAAGGTTTACTACAAAGGGTTGAAGCTCCACCATCACGCCGACTTCTGTGTCGCTGCTGTAGGTTACCTCCTGTGGTGCCTGGTCCTTCTCTATCTCTTTTGCAATCTGTTCATCGCTTGGGGCAGGCATAAGAAGGAAAAAGGCTGCTGCCATCCCGATAATTATCATCACCAGGAGGCCAATAATTATGAAGAGGAGTTTTGATTTACCTTTTCCGGTGTCAGCTACCGGATTCTCCTGCTGTTTCTTATCATCTTTTTTTGCCATCTCTAACAACTCCCGAAATCGTAGTGGTCAAGTCATAAATTTGTCATGCTTGATGATCGCAACACTTATGCCATAACTTATTTGGTGTTTAACTTGCGGAAATAACAAGGTAAAAACTTCCGTTATAGGACGAAGGATGTGATTGAAAAACCTGAAACCGTTTTGAGGTGTCATGTTTTTGACGACCTGGTCTCTGGGCCTATCGTTCACATTGGCGCCATATTGAGGTAATATCAGAACCATGAAACTGTTCAGAAGGGTCAAGGGCGGGCTCGATCCGCAAAGAACTGCTCGATTCTACTGGTTAAGGCTTATCCGGTTACAGGGTGATCCCTATATATTGGCGCGTGGTGTAGCCATAGGGGTCTTTGTGGGCCTTACTCCCACTGTCCCGTTTCACACGGTACTTGTGATCTTTTTTTCCATTGTATTTAAGGGGAACATCCTGGCGGGACTGATATCCAGCTATCTCATAAGCAACCCTGTCACCCTGCCGTTTCAGTACTATTTTGCCTGGCAGATCGGTTCATTTTTCATGCCTAATGCTGCCACCTGGGATGATGTTATGCAGCTTCTCAACAATTTTCATCAGCTTGGGTTCCTGGAAGGAGGAAGACATTTTTTACTGGAGAGCGGCAGAATAACCTTGAACCTTTTGCTGGGGGGGGTGATCTTGGCGGCACCTTTTGGCGTAGTCAGCTATTTCTTGGCACAGTATATCTATTACAGAAGACAGAAACGCAAATATGAGCTTTTTTTGAAAAAGAGACAAACCAAAAGGTTAAGAGGTCTGGAAGAAGAGGAAAAAAACAGTTGAATTTTTATCCAAGGGCAAAGAGGAGTTTTGGTCAAAATTTTCTTGTTCACAAACCGACTCTGGCCACCATTGCCCAGTTCGTTACAGGGACAGGGGCAAAAAAGGGTGTCGTGGAACTGGGAAGTGGCACTGGCAATCTGACCCGGGAGTTGGCCAGCAGAATTAAACGGGTACTCACCGTGGAACTGGACCAGGAATTGATAGAATGGTTGAAGAAAGAGGAGCGTCTCCCTGACAATGTGGAATTGATCCAGCAGGATATGCTGGAACTTGATTTTTACCAACTCTCTGAAAGGTTGGGCGAACCGGTGACTGTGGTTGGCAACCTTCCCTATAATATCTCCTCCCAGGTTCTCTTCAGGATAGTGGATCAGGCAGACTGGATAAGTAGTGCCCT
>JALSKY010000159.1 GCA_026988585.1 Deltaproteobacteria bacterium | reverse complement strand
GGACGCCCTCTATCTCTGGAAGGACGCGGCAGTAGTGTTGACAGATAGCGGCGGACTTCAGGAGGAGACCACTGCCCTGGGTGTGCCTTGCATAACCATAAGGGAGAATACCGAACGCCCTGTAACCGTAGAGGTGGGAACCAATATATTGGCAGGTTGCAGCAGGCAGGGGATTCTCGATGCCTATGAGAAACAGATGGCAGGTAAAAGGAAAAGGGGTATCCCAGAGGGATGGGATGGCAGGGCTGCTGCAAGGATCTGGAACCATCTGCTGGCCAGGTAGCTTCCGTTCATACAATAGGCATGGCCTCTTGTATCATCATAGCTGCAGGAATTCTATTGGGCCAAGCCAATCAAATGAAATCGAAATGAGATAAATGACCGGTTATTCCCTGTCCACATATCTTGCCGGGCTCTTTTTTGGAGTGTTGGTCACAGTTGCCCTGGTGCCCCTGTTGTGCCGGCTGCAGATAGGAATCCCTATGGATATGCCGGATGGAAAGCGAAAGGTCCACTCCAGGCCTATCCCAAGGATTGGCGGCCTGGCCATGGCTTCCGCCTTTTTTGTTGCTGCCCTTCTCCTTGTCCACAGGGACCAGTTCATTTCTTCTGTGCTGCTTGGCAGCGGAATTATATTTGGAATGGGGTTTCTGGATGACCTGAAACAGTTGGGATACAAGAGCAAGTTTGCTGCCCAGATTGTTGCCGCCCTGGTAGTCATATTCATGGGCCGGGTGATGATCATAGATCTGGGTTCACTCTTGCCACATGAGCTCTGTCTCAGTGATATCGGGGCAGTGCTCCTGACCCTGATCATAATCGTTGGGGTAACAAATGCCATCAATCTTGCAGACGGATTGGATGGACTGGCAGCAGGTATATCCCTGTTGAGTTTTGGCGCATTGATCTATCTCGGGGTCATAACTGGTCAGCATGACGTAGCCATCCTTGCAACCATAATATCAGGGTGTCTCATAGGGTTTCTCCGTTTCAATACATATCCTGCATCCATATTTATGGGGGATTCCGGCAGCCAGCTCATAGGGTTTGTCGGTATTGTGCTCGCCATAAAGTTGACCCAGAATATGGCAGGTCTCAGTCCTGTGTTGCCTATAATTCTGTTTGGCCTGCCAGTTTTGGATACTTTGGCAGTTATGACGCAAAGGATCTTGGAAGGACATTCTCCGTTTCATGCAGATCGAAACCATATCCATCACAAGCTCATGAACAGGGGGCTTTATCACAGGGAGGCGGTTGCGGTCATCTATCTGATGCAGGGTATTCTCATCACAATGGCAATGATATTCTGCTACGGGCCGGAATGGCCCCTTCTTGCCGGCTACGCAGTTTTCAGCCTGACTGTATTAGTTTTTTTCACCTGGACAGAATCCCATGAGATTACCATACCGCGATATGGGTTTCTGGTGTTGAGCAAGAGATACCTGAAACGGATCAAACGGAAAGGTATTGCCATCAAGGTGATCTTTGCCCTGTTTCGTGTCTCCCTGCTGTTTCTCCTCTTTTTTGTTGTAGGGTTGGTGGCAGAGATACCGCGTCCTGTTGCCTGGATGGCTGTGCTCATGGTGGTATTGCTGCCAGTCATCTTTATATTTGATAACCGGCAGTGGCTGGGTACCCTGGTCAGGCTGTCTGTCTATCTGCTTCTGCCCTGCCTTATCTACTATGTTGACAATAGTCAGATTGTGACAGGGAATCATCTGGTTATGATCCTGTGGAATGGATGTTTTTCCCTGGTAGGTATATTCTTTGTGCTCACCCTCAAGTTTACCAGGAGGCAAAAGGGGTTCCAGTTTTCAACTATGGACATCTTGGTGCTTCTTGCTATCCTTGCAGTGGGTATCCTGCCTGATTCCAGGCTTGAGGCATACCATCTTGGATCTGTGGCCTGGAAGGTCATGGTGCTTTTTTTCAGCTTTGAGGTGCTTGCCGGAGAACTCAGGGGGGAGTGGAGAGGGGTCGCTGTGACAGTGTGGTTTATGGCATTGATGGCGGCCATAAAAGGATTTTTGGTGGTTTGAAGAGAGTTAAATGCACAATGTTGATCTCATGAAAGTATATGGA
>JALSKY010000158.1 GCA_026988585.1 Deltaproteobacteria bacterium | reverse complement strand
TCGTGGTAACAGGACAACCCAAACCTTCACGCGGCCTGTACTTCCGTGCCGCCTCTCTGAGACATGAAAACACAGCAGCGCAGTATCTATTTTCAAGGCAGTAACAATTCGGGATACTCAAACTTAAGCCAACTCATCACTGCCTTGCCCTTCTGGTCAACTTGCAAGCTGAACCATTGAGGTTTAAGGTCTGATATGATCAGGTTACCTATTACAAACAGACTGAACCAAGGGAGGAGGGGGATAACAACCATGAAAATGGCAACATTTTATCATCTGCTTGCAGAAGGAGATCAGAATCACCCGCGTCACTCCATCCGACTCATTTCATGACACGCTCATTACAGATGGGGCCTGGCATCTTCCCGGAAATCGACTACGGAGATGAAGATGCCCTGCTCCATGCGGAACATCTGATTGATTCTCTCTTCTCTTCCGGCCTCAAGGAGATAGCTGGAATTTACCGGCTCGCTTCCCGGATAAAAAACAGCTACGACAGACTTGAACCGTTTTTCACCAGGTTCACCGGTCCGGTCTGTGCCAGATGTGTTACAGGCTGCTGTGTCAACAGACATGGTTTCCCTGACTATGAAGATATGGTGATATTCAGGGCACTCAGGGTGCGCAGGCAGGGCTTTGACCCAACCCTGCCTGACCAGGAACCATGTCAATATCTTGAGAAGAGGGGCTGCAGACTGGAGCGGTATCAGCGTTCATACAGATGCACATGGTATTTCTGCGACAGGGTACTGAACAGGTTTGAGAAAGAGCAGTTGGAGGAGTACCGGAAGTTCCGAGCCTGCTGTCAGGAACTGGCTTCAGAAAGGCAGCATCTTCTCACCTGTTTTGGCAGGATGATAGGGTGGAGATTCTGAACGCTGCCGTTTCCCAACCCTCTGCTCCATTATCATTTCAGAAGGGGATCATATCCATACAGAAGGGATCGGTACAATCCCTGTATTTATCACCACACGGGCTGCACTGGGCTGAAGATTTCACAACCTGTACCCATGGATGAGGCGGTGCCCATAAGGCCGGATCCGTAGGACCAAAAAGGGCTACAGTCTTGATACCGAGCCATGCTGCAAGATGGGTCATGCCGCTGTCATTCCCAAAGTAACTTCTGCATCTGTCAAGGAGGGCAGCGGCCTGCTCCAGAGGCAGATTGTCTGATAGAAACAGTTGCAGCTCCCTGGCAGGGATCCCTTTGTTCATCCTTTCTATATATTCCCTTACGGCAGGGGCAGGATCTTCATCTGCAGGTCCCAGAAAAAACAATACCCGAGTACCAGCACCGCCCTCCTGAAGAATCTTGTCCGCAAGGGAGATAAATCTCTCTACAGGCCAGTTTTTCTTGTAGCTGCCACTCCCCGGGTGTATGGCAGCAGCAAAGGATGGATAACTGCTTTCTCCTTCAGGGCCACCTGTCTGGCCAACCTGTTCTGACGTCTGTTCTCTATTGAGGGTTATTGGATAGAGATAATCCCCGAACTCTTCTCCCTGCACACCGAGTTCCCTGGCAACCTGCTGGAACTGGAACAGGGCACAGTGCTTGGATTCAGAACTCTCGTCCACTGTAAAAATCACCCTGCATTCCGGCTGGTAATCAGGCCTAAGCAACACCTCCGGAACCAGCCCCCTGCGTCTGGAAAACCACCAGAACTCCTTGAAATAACCAAGTATCGCCGGGACTGTACCGGAATAAAGCTGATGAAAACCGGCAGCATTTACTGGAAGGACCGAAGAGACCTCGCCTGCACGTTTCAGCATAAGGGCTGATTCCGGATTTGCAGCAAGAGTAAAATCTCCGCCGAACTTCCGAAGCAACCTAATAGCAGGCAGAGACAACAGCAGATCCCCAAGGGCTCCTTGATTCACGACTATTTTAGACATGAGGGGAAAGATACAGCCTCAGCCCTGTCAAATCAAGCAGAACTACGGCAGTGATATTCCGGTGACGTTTTCGTGACATCCAGATCCCATAATAAAAAAAGGGGGACAGGCGAAATGTAATCGTTTATATCTATTGTGTCAGAAACAGGGCATTTCTCGGCACGGCCAAGGAACCCATTGGCGAAGGCGAATA
>JALSKY010000157.1 GCA_026988585.1 Deltaproteobacteria bacterium | reverse complement strand
TTATGATGTTTCTTTCCTGTTTTTATAAAGCTCCAACGCCTTTCTTGCTGCGTTCTGCTCGGCTTCTTTCTTGCTTTTGCCAATACCGCTGGCTGACAAGAAATCTCCTATGAATACGGTAATCTTGAATTTTCTGTCATGATCCGGACCGGATGTATCAATGAGTTGATAAACAGGCATAAGGCCCAGCTCCTTCTGACTCTTTTCCTGAAGCCTGCTCTTGAAATCCGCCTTCAGGCCTTCGGGCGCCTTTGGTAGCCGCTGTCTGAAAAGTTTTTCTATGATTCGGTGCGCTGTTTCAAATCCACTGTCTATGTACACTGCTCCGATTATGGCCTCAAGTGCATCGGCCAGAATAGAAGGTCTGTTTCGACCACCTGTCTTTTCTTCACCTTTTCCAAGCCTTAGATAATCACCCAGCTGCAGATCAGCAGCGATTGAGCTCAGGCTGGATTCGTTTACCAGCCATGCACGCATCCTTGTAAGATCACCCTCATTGTAGTGGTCTGAATACTTGTGGAACAGCAGAGAACTTATGACGAGTTCCAGCACGGCATCACCCAGAAATTCCAACCGTTCATTATTTGAACAATGGTGTCTTTCAGTGCAATAGGATCTATGAGTAAGAGCTGTCTCCAGAAGGGCCTTGTCTGTAAAGGGGTATCCAAGTTGTTGTTCCAGGGCAGTCAATTGAATCTGTTCATCCATTTATCTTAGCTTTTAACAAATTTTTCTACGCATAACAAGTTGTCCTGCCTTGATTTTGCCTCTTCTTTTTGGCAATGTGTAGCCTATGAAAAATAACCATCTGCAGTCTGAACTGGTTCCAGCAGCCAATATGGAGAGTGATCTCATCCTGATTGGAGTGATAAACAGGTTTATTGGCTGTTTTTCAAAGAGGATAGTTCGAGCTACCCACCTGGATCATACAGAATATCCATTTGTTGCTATGGATACAAGGCAGGTATTTCAACAGCTTATGTTTGTTGCCGGTTATATTGAATCAAGGCAGGGTGAGGCACCTGTCTCCTTTGTGGATATAGGTTGTGGGTTTGGAAATGTGATGCTGTTTGCGGAACAGTTCGGTTTTGATGTGTATGGTATAGAGAAAGACCCTGCCTCTATCCAGGTGGCCCTTGATTTTTTTGAGCCGCACAGACTTATTCATGCTGATATCAGATCATACGACAATTATCAACAGTTTGATGTGATCTATTATTTCTGTCCCCTTACAGAGGGAGAGAGGGAGTTTGAGGAGTTTCTTGAGGACCGGATAAAAAAGGGGGCGATACTCATAGCAAACTATAAGAGGAGTCACTCTATAGAATCGGATGAAAGATTCAGGAGGCTGCATGATGAGCTGCCCGTATATGAAAAGATATCTTTCTGAGCACTATCGAGGCTGTTACATATTGATGCTGTAACAGGTGTGTTTTTTTGGCAGGATCGGTCCTGCCTATAAAGGAAGTCAAAAAGGAGTTCGTACAAGATGAGAAGTGACAGGATGAAAAAGGGGATGGAAAGGGCGCCGCACCGCTCCCTTTTCAAGGCCATGGGATATACGGATCAGGAGTTGGAAAGGCCTATTATCGGCATAGCCAATGCATTCAACGAGACCATACCTGGACATATCCATCTCAGACAGATCGTTGAGGCCGTAAAGGCAGGTGTCAGGATGGCCGGAGGGACTCCAGTGGAGTTTGGAGGCATTGGTGTCTGCGATGGAATCGCCATGAACCACATAGGTATGAGATATAGTCTCGCAAGCCGTGAGCTTATAGCTGACAGCGTAGAGGTTATGGCCATGGCCCATCCCTTTGACGGTCTGGTGGTGGTGCCGAGCTGTGACAAGATAACCCCAGGTATGCTAATGGCGATTCTCAGGCTGAATATCCCGGCTATCCTGGTGAGTGGCGGTCCAATGCTGACAGGTAGCTGGAAAGGCAAAAGCGTAAATCTGATCTCTGTCTTTGAGGGGATAGGAAAGGTGAGGGCCGGCACCATGAGCGAGGATGAACTGTGTCAGCTTGAAGATGAGGCCTGTCCTACCTGTGGTTCCTGTGCAGGCATGTTCACTGCAAACTCCATGAACTGTCTC
>JALSKY010000156.1 GCA_026988585.1 Deltaproteobacteria bacterium | reverse complement strand
TGGATAGTTCGGACCTGGAGATTTGTTATGATCACAGTGATCCTGACAGGTCCCAGACCATTGGGCTGGTATTCAGGAATATAGACATTCCCCAAGGCACTCATATTGAGAGCGCATATATCCAGTTTGCATGTGATGAGGCTGATAAGAACCGTGATCCCTTTTCGGTAACCATCTATGGCGAGGCATCAGACAATGCTGCCACGTTCCAGAATACCCCCTATAACATCAGCTCCAGACCAAGGACCCAGGCTGCAGTAGAGTGGAAGGATATTCCGGCCTGGATTCTGGTCCATGAGGCTGGCGATGCCGAGAAGACCCCTGACATCTCCAGTATTATCCAGGAGATAGTCGACCGTCCAGGCTGGCAGGCAGGCAATTCCCTGGCCCTGATCTTAGAGGGCGTAGGCACCCGTACGGCAGAGTCCTATGATGGCACCTCATCCCTTGCCCCGAGGCTGGTGATAACCATATCAGCAGAAGGCGTCCGGCCAAGTAGTGACAAATTCAGGCTCTCCTGGGATGGTGATCCTGCCCATACCATGCTGATTGCATGGGATCAGCTTCGAGGGTCGGATCCGGTGGTCTATTACGGAACCGAGGATCATGGCACAGAGTATCAGGAATATCCATTTCAACAGACCCCATTCAGGGTGGATCACTTTTATGGGATGGATACCCATTTTGCCAGGTTAGAGAATCTTTTGCCAAATACTGCTTACTATTTTGTGGTAAAGGATAGTGAAGGGGTGAGTAAACGGTTCTGGTTCAAGACTGCTCCCGATTCTCCAATGCCCTTTACATTCATTTCCGGAGGGGATACCAAGAGTTCTGGACAGGCCTATCTTGCCGGGCTTTTTTCCAACCGGATGGTGTCGAAGCTCAAACCGTTGTTTGTGCTCTTTGGTGGAGATTTCACCAGTGGTGATGGCACGGATGCCCAGAATTGGCACATTTGGCTCAAGGATTGGAGCAGGTTGACAACCACCCCTGATGGACGTCTGATCCCCATACTTCCTGTCCATGGCAACCATGAGAGTGGCAACATGGAAAACCTGTATCACCTTTTTGGTATAGGCAATCAGGATCCTGAGCAGGATACCAACTATACCTATTACAGCCTCAGTTTTGCAGGTGATCTTATGAAGATAATCGTCCTGAATTCCCAACTGATATTAAACGGTATGGATGATGCCCATCTCATGGAGACTCAGTGGCTGGAACATGAGCTCTACGAAAGTCAAAATGTAACCTTTTTGCTGGCGGCACAACATAAGCCCTTCAGACCGCACACATCTGGCAAGGCTGAAAACTATGTTCTGGATCCGTGGGCAAAGCTTTTTGAAAGGTACGGGGTTGATCTGGATTTTGACAACGATTCACACATGAACAAGATCACCTTTCCTGTAAGGCCATGCAGGGAGATAGCTCCGGGTGTGATGGAAGATGGCTGTTTTGAAGGCTATATCAGGGATAATCTCAACGGCACCATCTATATCGGTGAGGGAAGCTGGGGTGCAACCCCGCGTCCAGCAGATGATGAGAAACCCTGGACTCTCTACAGCAGCAGTGTTCAGCAGATCAAATGGATTCAGGTCTTCCCTGCCCAGGACAATGAACCCGCCAGAATGGAGATCCGCACCGTGATAACAGGAACTCGTGATGAGAACGGCATTCTTGTGGATCATGTCTCTGGCGTGGGGGAGAACAGTGAAGAAGATCCATTTGCCATACCTGAAAACATTCTTCTTGCACAGATCCCAGGTTATGGAACTGTGGTTACTGTGCCATTTCAGGCCCAGGCGGGTGAGATGCCTGAAGCGCCTGCTAATCTGTCAGGACAGGCCGTTTCCTATTCGGAGATCGAGCTGTCATGGACCAATATGGCAGCAACTGACCAGGTAGCAACCCTCTGGCTTGAGAGAAAGAGAGGTACAGATGGGGAATGGGTGGTGCTTGATAAAAATATCACTCCTGAGACTACTTGTGTGGTCCCGGTTGATTCCCTTCCTAGAAGAAGCTATGCTTTGTATATGGCGAGAGTGCTGTTGCAGAAGATGCTAAAGGAAAAAGAAAGAGGGATTCGATCATGGAAATAAG
>JALSKY010000155.1 GCA_026988585.1 Deltaproteobacteria bacterium | reverse complement strand
GATAATCCTGACTGCATCAGGCGGTCCTTTCAGGGAGATATCCAGAGAGGATATGGTGCAGGTGACACCGCAGCAGGCTGTAGCCCATCCAAACTGGTCCATGGGGGCAAAGATCTCTGTGGATTCATCTACCTTGATGAACAAAGGGCTGGAGGTGATTGAGGCCAGATGGCTTTTTGATATCCCGCCTGAGCAAATTGATGTGGCTATCCATCCCCAGAGCATAGTCCATTCCATGGTTGAGTTTGTAGATGGTTCAATCCTTGCCCAGATGGGGATACCTGATATGCGTGGGCCGATATCCCACGCCCTGTTCTGGCCGGAACGTCTCGAGATGGATCTGCCTTCCCTGGATCTGTTTACTGCAGGCAATCTCTCCTTTGAACCGCCGGACCTGCGCCGTTTCCCCTGCCTTGGCCTTGCATACCGGGCCCTGGATCTTGGAGGTACTGCCTGTACCATATTGAATGCAGCCAATGAGGTAGCAGTAGAGGCATTCCTCCAGGGGAGGATACCATATCTGTCCATTCCAGAGGTGATCGACTTCGTACTGTCAGATATGTCTCCCCAACCAATGGAAAACCTGGATCAGGTCTTGCAGGATGACGCTACTGCGAGACTCAAGGCTGATGATTATGTCTATAGACTGGAGGCAGCAAAGTGACAACTCTGTGGTCCTTTATCCTTGTACTGAGTGTATTGATATTTTTTCATGAACTCGGCCACTTTCTGGTGGCCCGTCTCCTGGGCATCAGGGTCCTAAAGTTCTCCATAGGTTTTGGACCAAGGGTCTGGGGTTTGGTCAGGAATGGTACGGATTACTGCATCTCTGCATTTCCCCTGGGGGGATTTGTAAAGATGCTCGGTGAGGTGCCTGGTGAGGAGATCCCGGCTGATGAGCGTGCTTATGCCTTTTCTGCCCGGCCGGTTTGGCAGCGTGCCCTGGTTGTTGTAGCAGGTCCTCTTGCTAATTTTGTGCTGGCTATGATCATATTCATCGGGATATTTATCTATTATGGTGATCCGATAGTTCTGCCTGAGATAGGCCAGGTGAAAGCTGATTCTCCAGCCTATGAAGCTGGCATTCAGCCTGGTGATTATATACTGGCTGTGAATGGTCATCAGGTAAAGACCTGGGAGGATGTTCACAGGCTTATCCAGGCCAGCAAGGGAGAGCCGGTAACCCTGGAGATAAAGAGGAGGGAGGATCACCTTAAGATAGAAGTGACTCCCAGGATCAGCACCGTCAAGAATATCTTTGGTGAAGAGGTGAAGACCCCACTGATTGGAATTACTGCAGCAGGAAAACTCGAGGTGCGCAGGATCGGCCCAGTGACTGCTGTTGTAAAGGGGATTGAAAGGACCTGGGACCTCACGGTCCTTACTGCCCAGGGGTTTGTCAAGCTGTTTGAGCGGGTAGTTCCTCTATCCTCTCTTGGTGGCCCCATAATGATAGCCCAAATGGCGGGAGAACAGGCAAAACAGGGATTTTTGAACCTCTTTTTCTTTATAGGTCTGCTCAGCATCAATCTCGGCTTGCTGAATCTGCTGCCAATTCCCGTACTGGATGGAGGACATCTCTTCTTTTATGCAATAGAGGCAGTGCGCGGGCGTCCCCTGTCACAGCAGCAGATGCAGGTTGTGCAGCAGATAGGCATGTTCATTCTTCTGGCCTTGATGCTTCTTGTGTTTTATAACGATATCGCCAGACTGTTGGGGATTACCAGTCCTGTTCCTACACCATGAAGATCCTGTCCATCTCTACCTCACAGATGGCTGGGGGTGTGGGCCTGGTCGTGGATGGCGATTCCATTGGAGAGATATTTTTTTCAACCCGAAAGACCCATTCCAGAAGGCTGATGACCCATCTCCTGTTTCTGCTCAAGGAAGCAGGTATGAGTTGGGATGATATAGACCATATAGCAGTTGATCAGGGACCTGGCAGTTTTACCGGCCTGAGAATAGGTGTGGCTACGGCAAAGGGGCTCTGTGTATCTATGGGTTATGGCCTTGTAGGTGTTTCCAGCCTGGATATCATGGCAGAGCAGGCTCTGCTCTTCTCCGGGTTGATATTGCCCATGATAGATGCCAGAAAGGGACAGGTATATGGCGCG
>JALSKY010000154.1 GCA_026988585.1 Deltaproteobacteria bacterium | reverse complement strand
GAGCATCTCAATGGAACCAGGCAGGGATCTCAATTTTTTTGCAAAGGAACATGTTTCACCAGGTGGCCCCCATTGCGGGTTTATCCGGCAGAGAATCCATACAGTGAGAAGCAGCAGGAGTGTTAGTATGATGCCAGGAAAAAGGCTGGCAAAGAACAGTTTGGCAATGGACTGTCCAGTATAGAGCCCGATGACAATGAGCACCACGCTGGGGGGAATAACTACACCCAGGGTGGCACCGGCAGCTACACATCCGGTGCTGAGTTTGGGATCATATCCAAAACGCCGCATCTCTGGCAGGGCTACTGCACTCATGGTGGCAGCAGTGGCTGCATTGGAACCGCAGATAGCTGCAAAACCGGCACAGGCCATGATAGTAGCCATGGCAATTCCCCCTCTTACATGGCCGATCCAGGTGTAAGCGGTTTCGTAAATTTTCTGGCTTATACCCGCATGAAAACAGATGTTACCCATAAAAATAAAAAATGGAATAACTGCCAGCCCATAAGAGGAAAAAATACGCCACAGCTCATTTCCAACAGTGCTGATGGCAGCATTTAGTGTGACCACTGCTGCAAAACCGGCAAAACCTACCATTGCCATTGCAAAGGCTACAGGCACGTTTAGAAAGAAAATGGCTGCCAAGAGAGTAATGATGCCAACTATTCCTATGGTTATGGGTTCCATGGATAAAGTTCCAGTTGTAATTGATAAAAATCGGAATCAGCGAGCCCTGTCAAACCGCTGCCTTGACCGAGCCTGATGGCTTGAAGCCTTCTTGTCAGACCCTGCGCCACCATTTGCAGTGGTATCAGCAGTTTCTATGGCATCGGTCAACAGGTTCAGGGATAGCAGTAAGAAACCTGCAGCCACCACCAAGACAACTGGATAAAAGGGGATCCTCAACGTCTCAGACAGCTCTCCATATTCTTTCCATTGTATTGCCATAATCATCAGTCTGTAGGCAGCCATGGAGAAAAAGGCGGATGATATGACCATGGCAAGGATGTTCAGGCATCTCTTTAAAGTGCCTGGGAATCGGTTGAAGAGCAGATCAACCCTGATATGGCTCCTGGTCTCCTGACTGTAGCCCAGCCCAAGGGCAGTGAGCATAGCGCAACCAAACCCCATTATCTCAAAAGAGCCCATGAGGGGATGCCCCATGGGCCTCAATATCATGTTGAGGATAGCAACCAACATGGTCAACAGAAACAGTGTGCACCCAAGCCATAGTGCTGCCGTGTTCAATTCATGAATGATTTTTCTAAGCATCCGCATCAGTAGAAACCACTCAGACAGCCTGAATCAGCCAGACACATTATTGGCGTTGGGAAGGCTGTGTGGACTTTTCAGAAAATTCTCTTTCATATCTCTTTTTCAGGGCCAAGAGGTCTTCCATAAACTCCTTTGCAGGCAACCCCTTGTTTTTCCCCTTTTTGATCCATTCATCCTTGAGGGGCTCAACCCTTTTGTGCCATTTGGCGTACTCATCAGGTGACAGCTTTATATATTCCAGGTTGTATTTATGCCGGGCCCAGGCAATGGATTCCTGGACATGGTTGTCGATATAGTTGCCGGTCCAGAGGGAATGTTCCCGAACAAGCTCGTTCAGGATCTTCTTTGTCCTGTCAGGAAGCCTGTTCCATCTCTCCATGTTCATCACTACGGCAAAGGATGTGGTTTGCATGTTGCATTCTGTGGCATAGCGGCAGGTCTCAGCAAAATTGAAATCCTTGAGAATGTCGAAGGATGAAAAGATTCCCTGGACTATCCCCTTTTGAAGTGCCTCTGGGGTTTCACTCATTGGCATTGCAACCGGTACAGCACCCAGGAGTTTGAGTGGCCTTACACCTGTGCCAGTGCATCTCAGTTCATAACCCTTGAGATCTTTCATGGTCCTGATGGGTTTCTTGGACATTATATTGGCAGGAGGAGCTGTAAAAAGCGCCAGAACCTTTACCTTGGACAGGCTCTTGGGCTTGTATTTGCCATACAGATCTAACAGCACTGCATTGGCAACCTTGGAACTTTTGAATCCAAGGGGAAGATCCATTGCCTCCATCAGTGGAAAGCGGCCAGGCTGGTATGCAAACACCAAGCAGCCAATATCTGCTATGCCGTCCTGTACC
>JALSKY010000153.1 GCA_026988585.1 Deltaproteobacteria bacterium | reverse complement strand
AGCCCATACAGCACCAGTGATGATTCCCAAAGTAAGCCACAGAAAACCAAAGATAATGGCCTGATGAATCAGCTCATCCAGTACTTTTCGTGATGGCAGCCCGCCGAGAAGGCCGTTCCGAGCCCCATCTCCCTTGAGGAGATAGACAACCCCTAAACCGCACGCCACTGCAAAACTGGCATACCCTATGAAACAGGTGATGACATGGGCTATGAGCCAGTTGCTCTGCAGAGCAGGAATCAAGGGCTGTATGCTATCATTTACCCCAGAAGCAAAAGAGGCATAAGCCATAGCACCTACTGCAAAGGGGGTAACAAACGCACCGATAGCCCGGTTTTTCAGCTTGAGCTCAAGGAAGAGATATACCAGTATGGTGACCCAGGCAAAAAAGACCAGGGATTCATAGAGGTTGGAGAGGGGAGCATGACCATACCCAAGGTCATAGGACTCCTTCCATCTCAGGGCCAGGCCAACAGTCTGGAGTCCGAGGCCGACTACAGTCACAGCAGATGCCATCAGGCCCAGCCTATTGATGCGAAATATCAGATGGGCAAAATAGAGTACCATTGCCCCAAGATAGACAAATGTACTGAGACTGAGCAGATACGAGCTTGAAAATTCCATCTGTTTTTACTCCTCCAGTTCTTGCTGGATCTTTTCTGCCAACCGGTTGAACTCCTTCTCGAAACCCATTCTATTCTTGCTGGTCTGACCAGCCAGAATAACTGTCGGCCGCCCCTTTTCCTCACCGATCCAGAGCCAAATCCTCTTGTGGGCCACCCAGAAGACCGCCCCGAACCCGAATACCATCAGTGCAAACCCGAGCCAGACTATAAGCACTCCCGGATCCTTTTTGACCTGAAGACCGGTTATGAACTTTTCATCAATGCTCTCAAAGACAAGCCTGAACACCCTGCTTCCTGCCTTGAACTCCTTCTCATGCCCCTTGATCAGCCAGAGGGCATCTCCCCGCCCCTCCTCATCACCTATATACAACCTTACGGCGGGCATGCCGTGAACATTTGGCACATATCTTAGCAATGCCATCACCAGTGATGTATCTGGCAGATTGGTACGATAAAATGCGGATACGGAGACCACCTTATCAGTACCAGTAGGGGTTTTAACCCTGATATGCGCCTCCGGCAGGGACTGATAGGAAGACTGATAGAATGTTACACCCTTATAGGTCAAAGGATTGTTGACCTCAATGGATCTCTTCAACACCTGCTTGCCGTTCTCTATGATCACGAGATCCGATCTATAGAGCTTAGGAGCACCTGTGTCATAGAAATCCAGGACAAACTTCTCACATTTCACGTTGAAATCCAGAGGAATCTCCCTGTCCTCACCATGGGGATCAGGAATGAAGACCAGGTGCGAACTGGTGCCCTCCAGGATATTCATCCTTCCCTTGAACCCTGTCATGGAACCATAGACGGCCCCTGACAGAATCACCAAAATACTTATATGGATGGCATAAACTCCCCAGTAACTCCACTTTCCGGTCTCTCTGAACAGCAGCCATCCATCTTTAGCATTGCCTTTAACACCGGCTGACCGGGCACCCTTGAGATATTTGGAAAGCCTCTTTTGTAACTGAGCAGGATCAGTATGCGGCTTCAGATGCCACTCCTGTTTCAGCGGGCGGCTTCTTAACTGTTCAGGGCTGATACCCATAAAATCCCTCTTATAGAGGCGCAGCGTAAACGGAAATCTATTGATGGTACATACAATAAGATTGATGCTGAAGAGCCCCAAGAGCCCAAGATACCACCAGGAGTTGTAGGTGTCGTAGAGTTGCAGGGCCTTTATCACCTTGAACCAGAACGGCCCATATTGTTCGAGATAGACCCTGAGGGGCTCACCCTGCGGCAATACTGTCCCGATAATAGAGGTCACTGCCAGCAGAATGAAAAGAGAGACTGCCAGCTTTACCGAAGAAAAAAAACGCACCAGAATATTTGAGTTGATTAGAGTTTTGGATTGTTTCATTATTCAGCTTTCAATTCAAAAGGAGATAGATAAGAGACCTGACAGGCCAGGTTGGCAAGATCCACGAAAACAGAAAAGCAGGAAGGCTTTTAGGTGATCCTCAGGAGTTATTCTGAGACTTGGTGGCAGAACCTGTAGTACCAGAACCTTTTGCACCGGCCGAACTGGAGGAGTG
>JALSKY010000152.1 GCA_026988585.1 Deltaproteobacteria bacterium | reverse complement strand
CAGGGTAACGGTGTAGGAATCACCCCAATAGGAATCATCTATCTCCACAGGCCCCATATTGCTCACACGCTTGTCATATCTGACTACACCTGCACCACCTGTCAAAGAGGGCAGCAGCCCCGCCCTGGCCAGTGGTTTCAGGGAAAGGGATGCCTTATATCTTGCCCTGGCTGCATTGATCCCTGGGTTATCTTTCGCAGCACTCTTATAGAGGGTAAGCAGATCTTCAGCCCAGGAAACATAAGGAGATGAGACCAGCAGGCCCATTATCAGTACCCATAAGAAAGTTCTCATTGGCAATCACCCGAATCCAAGCTGTCATCCATTTTTTGGCCACCCCCTTGCAACAACAAAACATCATCCCCTACCTGAGTTTGTGAAGACATACCAAAACGACCTAACTGAGTATATGATGATATTGTTTTTTTCAAATTAGGCAAGTCGTATCATGCTGTACTATCCGATGAGACAATATCGCCGGTTCAATCACAGCTATTGCAATCTTTAATTCCTTGCCTGGGTTCAACAAAACCGAAAAAGAAAAGTAACGGTATAGAGAAAGAGATACGATCTGGCAATGTTTTCCAATAATTATTTGGGGAAAACAGTAAAAAAGGTTTGAAATCATCATTTTCCGCCTTTACCATGATGAAAACCAATGGATAATGGTAAGTTACCACACAGAGAGAAAAAACAGGCGGCAGCAGGGATGAAAACAGGCAGCAGCAAAGAGAAAGGCCAGGGTACCTTCCGCTCTGTTCTGAACCATAATAACATACTGCATTTAAGGTTCTTGGGAAAATGGACTCTCACATCCGTCAGGCCCGGTCTCAAAGAGATAGTTGAACAGATCCAGGCCACCATCGCCTCATCAGCGGCAAAACCTTGTTCAGCCTGCATAGATGCATCCGGTATTACTGTTTGGGATTCCAGTTTTGCTGCAATTTTTCAAGGAGTTATGGATTTTCTGGGAAAACAGGCTATCCCCATTGAAAGAACAGATCTTCCAGAAGAATTTCAGGCCTTCATGTCACTGGTGAAGAAGGGACTCTCTCCTGCTCCTGTCGAAAAACAGGAAATATCCAGGGATATTGCTACACTCACCGGAAAGGCTGCTATTGGCATCATCAAAGAAGCCATGGAATTCATTCGATTTACCGGAGAAATCAGCCTGGCCTTCTGGAATACGGTTCGTGGCAAGGCCCATCTCAACAGAAATGAACTGCTGCTGGTAATCCAGGATGCAGGGGCTGACAGTCTGGCCATCATATCCATAGTTAGTTTTCTGGTGGGGGTTATCCTTGCCTTCGTAGGGACTGTGCAGTTGCAGCAGTTCGGTGCGGAGATATATGTGGCAAACCTGGTTGGAATAGCCATGGCCAGGGATATGAGTGCAATGATGTGCGGAATCATAGTAGCAGGCAGGACCGGGGCATCCTACGCTGCTGCTATAGGAACCATGCAGGTCAATGAAGAGATTGATGCCCTCAAGACCCTGGGCATAAATCCCGTGGAATATCTCGTGATTCCCAGGATAGTTGCCCTTGGAA
Source organism: Deltaproteobacteria bacterium (assembly GCA_026988585.1). Lineage (GTDB taxonomy): Bacteria > Desulfobacterota > Dissulfuribacteria > Dissulfuribacterales > QOAL01 > JALSKY01. The sequence continues at coordinate 645 of JALSKY010000152.1, read as the reverse complement.
CCATGGCCCCGCTCCTTGTCATCTACTCCAATATCGTAGGGCTGGCTGGGGGCGCAGCAGTAGGGACTGGACTTACCACTATCACCCTGACCCAGTTTATCGAACAGACCATATTGGCAGTTCCGCTGACACATTTCATCATTGGTGTCATCAAGGCCACTGTTTACGGTATAATCGTTGCAGCCATAGGCTGTCTCAAAGGTCTCCAGTGTGGCAGGAGCGCTGCAGAAGTCGGAAGAGTTACCACATCCGCCGTAGTCACATCCATAGTATGGATAATCATCTCTTGCGCCATCATAACAGTAGCGTGTTATATCCTTGATGTATGATATGGACCAAACAGTAGAAGAGACCGACATCATGAGCTATCAGCCTAAACCAGGTCACCACTCCATTCCCTCTCATCCTATAGAAATCAGGAATCTCACCATGGCCTATGGGAAAAAGATTGTAATGAGAGGACTGGATTTCACAGTGAATCATGGTGATATATTTATCATAATGGGCGGAAGCGGATGCGGAAAATCCACCCTGCTGAGACACATGATCGGGCTCATCAAGCCTGCCAGCGGACACGTGCTCCTGAAGGGCAGGGATATCTGGAGGCTCTCCAATCAGGAGAGGAAAGATCTCCTGATCTCCTGC
>JALSKY010000151.1 GCA_026988585.1 Deltaproteobacteria bacterium | reverse complement strand
AGGCGAATTACGGATGTATCAAATGATCTGGGCATAGAACCGTTTCTTGACAGATCACCCTGGGAGATGAGTTTCGGCCAGAAAAAACTCTGCGCCATTGCCTCAATACTCACCATGCAACCGGAGATACTCCTTCTGGATGAACCTACAGCAGGTCTTGATAGTGTTGCCATGGACAAGATAATGGGGGTCCTTCGACGATACCAGGGGACACTTCTATGTGTGAGTCACCATCTCAACACCCTGACGTCCCTATGCCATGAGATCATCATTCTCCAAAAAGGAAGAATATGCAGGAGACTCGCTTCAAAGGATGTGGACAAAGATGATTCCGGTCTTCCAGTGCCAGGAACCGACCACCCTATCAATCCGGACATCTTGAAAAAGATTAAGGAGATGCAGCCGGCATCGCCCAGCAGTTCTGTGACATCTTTGGAACAACCATCTGTCATAAAAATTGAGAGGTTGCGGGTTCATTATAATGGCTTCAAGGCATTAAAGGGTATCGATTTTTCCATAAAGAAAGGGGAAAAGGTTGCACTGGTAGGGGAAAACGGTGCTGGAAAGACCACCCTGTTAAAGACCATACTGGGGGCACTGCCCTACAGAGGCCGTATCCTTATTGACGGGAAAGACCTATCCACCTTCAAAAAGAAATGGACAGGGATTGGAATCGTGTTTCAAGAAAGTTCTCTGCAGCTTCTCAATCCCACGGTCTTCGACGAAGTTGCCTTTGGCCCTCGGCAGTTGGGTTTAACAGCCCATGAGATAAAAATAAGGGTGTCCAAAGCCCTGAAGGCTATGGGCCTTCTTGGTTTTGAGGAAAAGGTGCCACAAAATCTCAGTGGCGGAGAGAAAAAACGGGTAGTAATTGCCAGCATAATCAGTATGGAGCCGGATGTTTTCATACTGGATGAACCATCAGCAGGTCTGGATGCTGAAACAGAAGAGTATCTTACAGACTTTTTCAGGAATACCAAGGCTGCAGTACTGGTAATATCCCATCATCTGAAGGAGGTTAGGGAGATCTGCAACAGGGTCCTGGTTATGGATAGAGGAGAGCTCTGTGCTGACTTGCCCATGAAGACCTTCATGCGCCTGACACACTGCCGGATCTCTTCATTTGATGACGATATGATAAACAGGTAAGATCATCCAATAGAAACTGCCGTTTTATGACAGGCTGGATGAAAAAAATAGGAAAAACACGCAATTATTGCCCTATCCTTCTCTTTTCTGTTCCAGTAGCTGTTCGAATGCCTCCTGCAATTTGATAAAGCTGTCGTGTTCACCCCCCTGATCCGGATGTGCAGTCTTGGCCAGCCTTCTGAAGTGCCGTATGAACTCGGTTCGGCTCATGGCAGAGAACTCCTCTGCTGTAAGATTCAACTCCAAAAGAAAACGTGCTCGCTTCTCCTTGGCAGATGGATCGGGTTCATACTCCAACCGCCTGTACTGATCTCTTTCAGGGCCTGGAGTTCGGAAGGCAGTATCAAAATAGAGGAAGAGATAACGCTGCAGATAGGGATGGAGCCCCTTCCCTGTTGGCCCAGGTATGGAACCAGCGTCTAAAAATTTGTCATCTTCATTCAGGGCACACAGCTCCTGAAGAAAAAAACTATCCATCTCTCTCAGATCTTGAGCGCCAGGGAGAAATCTCGTGAGCCTGTGGGGAAAATGCTCCGGCATACGGAAGATGGCATATAGATAGGAGATCAGTTCTGGTCTGGTGAGTTTTACCTCCATTGTCTCCATAAGATGCTCTATCTCATCCCTGCTCTTGTTAAGGGCCTGATTCAGAAACGGTACCGGATGTGAAAGCAATGGCTCTATGTTCACATGAAAAAATTTCATGAAAAGAAGCCGTCTTCTGTCAAAGAGATGTATCCGCTCCTGAAGAGTTACCTGTTCCTCTCTCGATATTTTCTGTCGCCTGCCTCTGAAGCGCCCGCTCCTTCCACCAAACTCGTCTATCTTCTCTCTTATGTCTTTACGAAGAAAAGGCCAGAAGACCTGCTCAATCTCATCATAATCTGCCTGAACTCCCATATTGACCAGGGTCTCCTCAACTGATTCTGAAATATAAAAGGCCCTCTCATCCAGATAGACTATATAATCTCCGGGACTTTCTCCAAGCTCCATGAGTTCACGGCTGAGCCAGTTCCCTTCTGAATCCCTGTAGGATTCCCTGAGACAAAAGATAACCCTGCCTTCTTCATCCCTTTTCAGTGCCATATACATGAAAAAACTCCTTGAGATATGTCGAGGAAATTTTTAGATTTATACTCTGTTTTCAAAGACCCTTTTTAACCTTAACAGATTCTCTGTGATCTGTTCATGTTTGTGTCACATTTTCCTAAGGAGATATCACCAATGAAAGTCATTGCATTCAATGGAAGCCCAAGAAAAGACGGGAACACCAACCATCTGTTGAAAACCGCCCTTGAATCCCTTGAACAACACGGAATAGAGACCGAACTGATATGGCTCGGCACAGAGCCCCTTGCAGGGTGTATTGCCTGTTACAGATGTATCAAGGAAAAGAATGGGCGTTGCGCCCAGGAGGATATTATCAACGACTATTTTCAGAAGATGCAGGCGGCTGATGGCATCATTCTTGGTTCACCCACATATTTCGCTGACCTGACCACAAACATGAAGGCCCTCATTGAGCGTTGCGGCATGATCTCCCGGGCCAATGGAGATCTGCTGAAGAGGAAGGCCGGAGCAGCTGTGGTAGCAGTCAGGCGTTGCGGTGCATATCATGTGTTCAGCTCTCTCAATGCCTTCTTTCTAATTGGACAGATGATAGTAGTCGGTTCCTCATACTGGAACATGGGAAGGGGAAAAGGACCAGGAGAGGTAAAGGATGACCAGGAAGGAATCAAGACCATGCAGGATCTTGGAACCAATATGGCATGGCTCCTTGAAAAGACAGTTTCCAGAACCTGATAAGATCAACATTGAGTGTGAGGTACGGTAAAAACAATTACTGAATAGAGGTAATCCTTGAATGAGTCCAATCCAGCACTATGAAAAGAAGGCGGTTGTTCTGAACAGGCTCGGGCTCCATGCCCGTCCTGCCACAAGGTTTGCGCAGACTGCGGCCAATTTTCAATCACAGATCTGGCTTGCAAAAAACGGTAAAGAGGTTGATGGCAAGAGTATCCTGGAGATACTCACCATAGCATCTCCCAGCGGTACCGAGCTTACTGTAAAGGCTGAAGGTCCGGATGCGAGGGAGGCTGTGGAGGCTCTTTGCCAACTGATAAACAGCCGGTTTGGAGAGTTGGACTGATCCCATATCCTGAAGCAACACTATTGGAGGTTTGATGAAGATCTACCGGGGAACAGAGGCATCTCCAGGAATAGCCATTGGTCCGGCCTTTGTGCTGGATATGCAGAAGATAGAGGCGGTTAAAAGGCGGATAGCGCCTTCAGAGATACCTGAAGAGCAGGAGCGCTTCAGAAACGCCGTTGAGTCTGTGGAAATGGAGCTTGCCAGGCTTATTGATGAGCTGCCACCTGAGCTGAAGGAACATGATTCCATGCTCAGGTCCCATATCATGATCCTCAAGGACAAGATGCTCTATGATGCCACTCTGACCAATATACAGGAGAGGCTAATCAATGCAGAATGGGCCATGAAAAAGGCCCTGTCCAATATCAAAAAGGTCTTTTCATCCATAAAAGACTCATATATCAGGGAACGGTACCAGGATATCAGGCAGGTTGCCCAAAAGGTATTCACGGTACTGGCCGGCTCATCATCACTCAGGGACCTGGGCAATCTTGAAAAGCCGGTCATAGTAGTAGCCCGTGATCTCACCCCTGCAGATACCATCCGGATGAGCACCGAAAAGGTTATGGCTCTTGTCACCGAACTGGGAAGCCGCACATCTCATACTGCCATCCTGGCCCGATCCATCGGTATTCCTGCCGTAGTAGGTGTTGATAATATTACCGAGCACATACTCACGGAAGACCCGATAATAGTTGATGGTTTCAAAGGGCGGATACTGGTAAGTCCTGAAGAACAGACCATAGAGACCTACCGCCGCAAGCAGAAAAAATATCTGAAGTACAGGATCGAAGTTATACATCAGAGCAATCTGCCGGCAGAAACCAGGGACGGCTATCGGCTCAAGATCAAGGCAAACATAGAACTGCTTGAAGAGATCCCCACAGTGATAAGACACGGGGCTGAGGGTATAGGGCTGTTTAGAACAGAATATCTTTTTCTGGCACAGAAAAAGCTCCTCACAGAGGAACAGCTTTTCCAGGCATACAAGACAGTGGCAGAGAGGATCCATCCATATCCTGTCACCATCAGGACCCTGGATATTGGCGGAGACAAGTTCCTCTCCCATCTGTCCAAGCACAACGAACAGAACCCTGCCCTGGGGCTCCGGGCCATCAGGCTCTGCCTTCAGGAAACAGAGCTGTTCAGAAACCAGTTAAGGGCAATTCTTCGTGCCAGTGCCTTTGGAGAAGTAAACATCATATTCCCCCTGATTTCAGGAAAAGCGGAGATAGTACAGGTAAAGGAGTTCCTGGAGCAGCTCAAGGATGAACTCCGTTCCCAGGGCATCCCCTACAACGAAAACATCAGGATAGGTATCATGATAGAGGTGCCCACAACAATAATGATTGCAGATATACTGGCCAAGGAGGTGGATTTCTTCAGCATAGGCACAAATGACCTGATACAGTACTCTCTTGCCATAGACAGGGGGAACGATGCAGTAAACCATCTTTACGAACCCCTGCATCCAGGGATACTCAGGATGATAGCCTCTGTAACAGAAGATGCCCACAACTCCGGGATAGAGGTGGCCATGTGCGGCGAGATGGCTGGCGAGCCGCTCTATATACCCTTCTTACTTGGGATCGGCCTGGACGAACTCAGCATGAACGTGCAGGCAATACCAAAGATAAAACGGATGGTTCGTGAGAGCTACAGGGAGGAGTGTGTCCGGTTTGCACGCAACATCCTTGAACTCACTTCGGTTCCTGAGATACAGGAAGCTGCTGCTGAATTCTTCAGGCAAAACTACCGGGATGAGATCGCCATACTGGATCAGGAAGAGGTCAATGAACCACAACTCTGAGGAGCAGCATTGATGAAAACAGGATCATCCCCCCTGCTCCACACCCTGATAATAAGGGAGTTTCTCTTTCCCTTTATTTTTGCAGTCATAGCCCTCTCCTTTCTATTTCTGCTGGCAAGACTCTTCTCCTACATGCAGATACTCCTCATGGCTGGCATAGGCATGATGGAGTTCATAAAATTCATTCTCTTCATGATCCCCATGTTCCTGGGCTTCGTTATCCCGATATCTGCAATGCTCGGGGTACTGGTATGCTTTTCCAGGCTTACACAGGACAATGAAACCATAGCACTTTTTGCATGCGGAATTGGCCCGGACAGGCTGCTTCGTCCCCTGACTCTGATAGCGGTATTCACCATGGCAACCACTTTCATTCTCTATTCCACCCTGGTCCCCTATGCCAAGAGAAACATAAGGGAGATAAAACAGCAGATTACTGAAGAGGGTTTTATGAGGGGGCTGCCTGACAAACAGTTCTTTTCACCCCAGAAGGGGTTCACCTTTTTTATTCATGAGAGCTATGCAGGCGGGAAAAAATTCAAGGGGATATTTATAAGGGATTCCAGAAAAACAGACCTCTCGTATTATATCATGGCCAGAAAGGGACATCTCGCCATTGAACCATCTACCAGACAGGTGGTACTCAATCTGGATGATGGGACACTTGTCAGGATTCCCCAGGATTACCAGGGAGTTGATACCATTCAGTTCAAGCGGTATGTCCTGTCTCTCACATCGGAAACCACGCAAAGTAAACGTCTGAAAAGGGGTGAAATGTTCCTGCCCCAGCTCTGGAACACCATCAACAGCCATATACTGCATGGAAAAGACCTTGCAAAATACAAACTGGAATTTCACAAGCGGATCGGCATATCCTTTGGCAGCATGGCAATGATCCTGCTTTCTGCCCCTCTGGCCATCTTTTTTGGGAGGGGTGGTATGGCCTCAGGAATCTTCCCCGGAGTCCTGGCATTTCTTCTCTATTACCTGCTCATGGTGTCCTTCGGTGGATTTGCAACCGGTGGGGCCATTCCCCCCTGGCTGGCAGTCTGGATACCCAACCTGGTTCTCAGTGTTGCCGCTATAGTTGCATACAGGCAGTTGATGAATAGAGGGCCTAACTGGAGATAGAGCATGCTGCTTTACCGATTCATACTCAGCAGATTCATAACCTTTTTTACCCTGCTGCTCTTCAGCCTTACAGGGCTTTATATGATCATCGAGGCCTTTGAAAAGGTGGACAACCTGTTGAGCAGCGGCATGCCTCCTGCTGTGATTGTAGTCTATTTTCTGCTCTCTGCAGCAGATATTGTGCATGAGCTATCTCCTCTGATGATACTTCTCGCTGGGCTGCTGACCCTTGCAGCCATGGGAAGATCCAGAGAACTCCTGGCCCTCAGGGCCATAGGTATCTCACCACGCCGCATCCTGGCCCCGATTCTCATGGCCGCACTATTACTGTCTATACTCTTTTCCATGGTAAGGCTCCTGGTCATACCATCCATAAATGAACAGAAAGATGAGATTGTGGCCCTGTGGAGCAGGCCTGACAAGATAAAGGGTGTCATCAGGGAGGGGCGGATCTTCTTCAGAGGAAGCAAGGTTATACTTTCAGGTGACATAGATGCGCCGGATGCATCTGTTCTTTCCAACTTCGAATGTTTCTTCCATGAAAAAGATTTTCAGATGCAGAGGATCCTGGCATCGGCCACAGCTATCTTCAATAAAGGCGAATGGCACCTTAAAGATGGAATCGACTACAAAAAAAAGCATGGAGCTGATTTTTTTTCATCCAAAACAGTAACCCTGTCCATAACACCGGAGGACCTGATAGCTGTAGAGACCCCTGCAGTCAAGGCAAGGCCGTCAAGGCTTGCAGATGCCATCATGAGACTGAAAAAGGCAGGACTGCCCTATTACGAACAGTTGACCCAACTCCTTTCCCAGGTGTTCTATTCGCTTCTCGGGTTCTCAATGTTGTTTTCCTGTCTCAATTTCATCTTCTACAGGGTCACCGGGGGACCTGCCTCTGGCCTTGTTATCGGCACGGCAATAGGATTTGCTGTTTGGAGTCTCTGGAACTTTTCCATCACCATGGCTGCTACTGGAAATATCCATCCCCTGCTTGCTGTCCTGCTCCCCCATACCCTGCTCATAACTGTCGGAATAATAATGAATCGCTATCTGAAAGGGTTTTAACCAGATATTCATTGAGTAAAAATTTGAGAATTTGAGAAGAAAGGATATCCAGATGAACCAAAAAGAAAAGGAACGTATTGCAAAGATAATAGAGATCCTGAAAAAGGAGTATCAGGGATCCAGGATTGCCCTCAAATACTCCGATCCCTTTCAGCTTCTTGTTGCAGTAATCCTTTCAGCCCAATGTACTGATGTGCAGGTAAACAAGGTCACGCCTCTGCTCTTCTCAAAGTTCCCCACAGCACAGGATCTTGCAGAGGCAGACCCTTCTGAGATAGAAGAGATTATCAGATCAACAGGATTTTTCAGAAACAAGGCGAAAAATATCCGTAACACAGCAAGGATCATAGTGGAACGGTTTGGAGGCAAGGTTCCCGATACAATGGAGGAGCTGCTCACCCTGCCAGGTGTAGCGCGAAAGACTGCCAACATCGTACTTTACAACGCCTTCGGAAAGACAGATGGTATAGCAGTTGATACCCATGTAAAACGGCTCTCCAAAAGGCTCGGGCTCACCAGTTCTGACAACCCTGTCAAGATAGAAAAGGATCTGATGAAGGTTATTCCTGTGGAACTCTGGGGGCCCATCTCCTATATGCTGGTAGAGCATGGACGCAAGGTGTGCAGGGCAAAATCACCCCAGTGCCCTGTATGCCCTTTGAGAGGGCTTTGTCCCTATTATGCCAAGCAGGCGAACAGTGAAAAAGACAGGAAAGGAGCAGAATAACAGGATGGGGCAAGATATGTTCAGTTCCGTGCAGGAATATAAAGAGGGTGTCAGGCAGGCTTCTGCCTTTCTGGAGCAGAGACTTCCTGTCAAGCCGGATGTGATGGTTATTCTGGGCACCGGTCTTGGCGGTGTGGCCCAGGCCCTTGAGTCCTCTGTCGAGATACCTTATGAGGAGATTCCCAATTTTCCCACCTCCACATCACCTGATCACAGGGGAGTGCTGGTAGCCGGCCTTGTCAGGAACACAGGGTGTGCCATACTCCAGGGAAGATTTCACTATTATGAAGGATATTCTGCCAGGGAGCTCACTCTTCCCATCAGGGCACTCTCCTCATTGGGTGCAAGGACACTTATCACCTGCAATGCAGCCGGTGGACTCAACCTGGATTTCAACGCCGGGGACCTGATGCTCATCCGTGACCATATCAATCTTATACCGGACAACCCATTGCGGGGGCCAAATGTTCATGAGTGGGGAGAGCGTTTTCCTGATATGTCCCAAGCCTATGATAAAGAGCTGCTCCGCCTTGCCGCTTCAGTGGGAAGGGGGCTTGGTCTATCCATACAGGATGGAATCTTTGTGGCAGTGCCAGGCCCAAGCTTAGAGACACCGGCGGAAACCCGATTTCTCCGAATGATGGGGGGTGATGCAGTAGCCATGTCCCTTGTCCCGGAAGTCATTGCTGCTGTCCACTCAGGAATGCAGGTGTTGGGAATCAGTGTTATCGCAAATGTAAATGATCCTGACAACTTCAACCCAATTCTTATAGAAGAGGTGATAGAAAATGCCCACAAGGCAGAGGAGGGGCTTTCAAGACTGCTTACTGGTATATTGATGGAGATAGACAGAAATGAGATGTGATTTACTGGTCACTGCAAGATTTCTTCTCCCTTCTCCCCATGAACAGGTTATTGAAAACGGGGCACTTGCCATTACCGGAGACGAGATCGTCGATATCGGCACTGCAGATGAGCTGTTGCTGAACCATCAGCCTTCACAACGGTTAGAAAGACCATCCGGTCTCATCATCCCAGGCTTGATAAACTGTCACACCCATATCCCCATGGTGCTCTTCAGGGGATTGGCGGATGATATCCCCCTGAAGAGATGGCTGGAGGAATATATATTTCCAAGAGAGGCAAAACTCACCCCTGAAATCATCGCCCTCGGTACTGAGCTCGCCTGTGCCGAGATGATTCGATCCGGCACTACTGCCTTTGTGGATATGTATTTCCATGAAGACAAGATGGCAGAAACAGCATCAAAAATAGGACTCAGGGGTTGGTATGGTGAAGGTCTCCTTGATTTCCCCTCTCCTTCCTTTCCAGATGGATACCAGGCCCTTGAAGCCACCATTGAGATGGCAGAAAAATGGAAGAATCATCCCCTGGTGGAGATTGCAGTTGCCCCCCATACCCCATACACATGCAGCAGGGATCTGCTTTTGAAGGCTGGTGAAATAGCCCAAAACATGGATGCCCTGCTCCTCATCCATCTCTCTGAGACTGCCTGGGAGGTGCAGGAGATCAAATCAAGGTTTGGCAAAACCCCCACTGAATACCTCTACAACCTTGGCGTGCTTACAGAAAAGACTCTGGCCATTCATGGAGTTCACCTCACAGAGAGTGATATCAATATCCTTGCGGCCACAGGCAGCAGCCTTTGCCACTGTCCTGAGAGCAACCTGAAGCTGGGATCAGGGATCTGTCCGGTACCGGAGTTGCTCTCTGCTGGTGTCAATCTCTGTATAGGCACAGATGGTGCAGCCAGCAACAATGACCTGGACCTTTTCGGAGAGATGGATTTTGCTGCAAAACTCCCCAAGGGAATCCATCACGATCCTGCAGTAGTTTGGGCTGAACAGATCCTGGATATGTCCACTACTGCTGCAGCAAGGGCGTTGGGAAGGCAAGATATCGGCAGGTTGGCGAAGGGATGCAAGGCAGACCTGGCAATCCTGGATCTCCACCGGCCTGGACTCACTCCCTGTTTTAATCCGGTATCACAGATCGTATATACTGCAAAGGGTGCCGATGTCTCCGACCTGATTGTTGCAGGCAAAATACTCCTTGAAAGGCATGAACTCACTACCATAGATCAGGAAAGACTGATCCATGAGATCCATCAGGTCGTCAAAGGTCTTGTTTAAGGAAAAATAGATGAAAGGATAGCCGCATCATGCTGGACTATATGGATCAACCTTGCTTTTTGGTACCGGTTTTGGTAGGTTCTCAGCCACAAAAAACTGCGAAGGATACAGGATAAAGATATGGTCTTTGGTGCCCTGATGGGGTGGTTTTCAAACGATCTTGCAATAGACCTGGGTACAGCCAATACCCTGGTGTATGTCAAAGGCAAGGGTATAGTCCTGCGGGAACCCTCAGTAGTTGCAGTCAAAAAGGACGCGAGATCCAACAGGGTCCTTGCAGTAGGAAAAGAGGCCAAGATGATGCTGGGCCGCACGCCAGGCAACATAGTGGCCATACGTCCCATGAAAGACGGTGTCATAGCTGACTTCGAGGTCACCGAGGCCATGCTCCGCTATTTCATCAGAAAGGTCCACCACAGGCGCTCACTGGCCCGTCCCCGCATAGTCATCAGTGTTCCATCCGGGATAACCCAGGTGGAAAAGCGGGCAGTCAGAGAATCTGCTGAATCTGCAGGGGCAAGAGAGGTCTATCTCATAGAGGAACCCATGGCTGCTGCCATTGGAGCCGGTCTGCCCATTACAGAACCCACTGCAAACATGGTTGTGGACATCGGCGGAGGCACTACAGAGGTGGCGGTAATCTCACTGGCCGGCATTGTTTACTGCAAATCGGTCAGGGTTGCCGGCGACAAGATGGATGATGCCATTCTTCAACATATCAAGAGGCAGTATAACCTCTTGATTGGAGAACACACTGCTGAGCAGATAAAGATAGAGATTGGCAATGTCCTTCCTGAGCCTCCCTACCAGGAGTTTGAAATCAAGGGACGTGACCTTGTAACAGGTGTTCCCAAGACCGTCAGTGTCAACTCTTCCGAGATTCGCACCGCAATATCTGAACAGATTGAGACCATTGTTGAAGCGGTCAAGTCTGCACTGGAACAGACCCCTCCTGAACTCGCTGCAGATATTGTGGACAAGGGAATTGTCCTTACTGGCGGCGGCGCACTACTCAAAAACCTGGACAAACTCCTCAGGGATCAGACCGGCCTGCCAATAATCATAGCAGACGATCCTCTATCCTCTGTGGTGCTTGGCTCAGGACAGACCCTTGACAACTTGGATGTGCTCAGGGAGATCATGATCCACTGATCAAACAGGCTTGGAGGAGTTGTTCGTTTCTTGGTTCTTTTCAGCAGTTCCGTTTAAGCTCGCTGCCCGGTTTGACCATCATTCTGTCCAAAGACCTGTATCCAGCATGAAAATTTTGTAGTATCTTTCCCTGTTGTCGTAGTTGCCACATTGATTATGCAGTTGAAATAATCTGATACCTTTATCAACAACTGGATACAAGTGTCGTTTAAAAAAGAAAAAAGACCTGAAATCAGAACCAGAATCATTACGGTGCTCCTTGTGCTGGCCATTCTTATCGGTTCATCTGTAGTTGCATTGAGGTTTGATCTCCTCTCCCTCATCATCTCTCCTGGCAGACAGCTCTTTCAGGAGACCACAGGAGATTTGCAAAAGGTCATTTTCCCGCCACTGGCCACACTGAGGCGCAACATATCTTCCCACCTGAACATCGATGCCATACTTGAAGAAAACCGGCTTCTCAAGACTGAAGTTGAGCAGCTTCAACAGGAGATCACCACCTATAGAGAGGCGATAGTTGAGAACCAGCACCTGAAACAGTTACTCAACATGAAAAGACAGGTATCCTGTCCGGTAAAGGTAGCAAATGTAATCGGTGTAGATCTCACTCCTTGGCGGGCAGTGATCAAGATAGACCTGGGAAGGAACCAGGGCATACGTCGGGACATGCCGGTACTTTCCGGAGCCGGCGTATTGGGCAGGGTCATAGAGGTCAACCCTTCATCTTCAACAGTGATGATGCTTACTGATTTCGACTCCAGGATTGCTGCCATTATTCAGCGCAATCGTGCCCGGGGCATCCTCAAAGGCAGGGGCAAGGAGCCATGTCTCATGGAGTATGTGGAGAAGGGAATTGGTGTGGAACCTGGTGACAAGGTGATCACCTCAGGTCTGGATGGTATTTTTCCCAAGGGACTGCTCCTGGGAGAGGTGGACAGGGTTGAGAACGGGCCTCCTGCCGATCTTTTCCAGACCATAGAGGTCAGACCATACACCGATACAGACACAGTGGAATGGGTCATGGTCATGCTCACCAAGGAATGATTGTCATGGAATATGGATCTCTCTTTCAGATTATGGCGTTATGAGATTAGTAATCCTCTCCATGCTGGCTTCTCTGTTCCTGGTGATTTTTCAGACCTCCATTGCCCCATTTTTTCAAATTGGCATCATCAGGGCAGATGGTTTCTGTGCATTAGTTACATGGCTTGCCGTAGAGGCGCCGTTCATCCCCTCTTCACTCCTCGCTGTCCTCATTGCTGGAGCCAGTGCCTCCATGGCATCAGTTGCGGCTTGGTATAGCTATCCGGCCGCCTTCTTTCTTGCATACCTTATTGTCTCATATAATCGAATCGGGATCATGGATTTCACCTATCTCCACCGGATACTCCTGACTTGTCTGGCCGCATTTATCATAGAACTGTTTCTTTTTATGTCCGGAGGCAATCTCGAGGGCTTCTGGCCCTGGGGCCTTATGCAATCGCTATTCAACATGTTACTGGCACCACTCTTTTTCACTATCTTCCATAGCGTTTCCTCCATGTTTCAAAAGATAGGAAATCTCAGGAGAACTGAGAATGATCAGGAAACCATTTAAGAGCTATATCAGGCTGAAAAAATTTCCGCAGGAGGATTCCAAAGAGCGTATTCTCGCCTATCGAATCACCGCCATTATCCTTCTCCTCTTTTTCCTCCTGCTCTCGGCAAGGCTCTGGTATCTGCAGATCCTGCACGGAGATGAATACAGGGCAGAGTCGGAACGAAACCGGGTGAAGACAGTAAGGCTCATGGCCAGCAGAGGCAAGATACTCGACAGGGATGGCAGACTGCTGGCAGGCGTGAAACCCAGTTTCAATATCTGTCTCATAAGAAAGGATATCACGGACATGGAGGCCTTATTGTCCCGACTTCTGCCTTTGCTGGATCAGCCTTCATCCAAGATCCGTGCCCGGCTCTATGCATCCAGAAAACAGCCCAGATTCATGCCAATAGTGATAGAACGCAATGCATCATGGGAGACAGTTTGCAGGGTGGAGGCCCGGCTTTCAGAGCTGCCCGGCGTCCGGGTGGAGGTAGCCCCGACCCGGCGTTATCCTCGTGGCAAACTTGCGCCACATCTGCTGGGATATCTCGGAGAGATCAGTCTAAAAGAGCTTCAAAAGGGCAAATATCCCCATGCCAGGTCTGGCGACCTTGTGGGAAAGTATGGCCTGGAAGCCAGATATGAAAGCCTGCTTGCGGGTCATAGTGGCAAGAAAATCATGGAAGTTGATGCACGAGGCAGGCTCATCAGGGTGATCAAGACCATACCTCCAACCCCTGGAGAAGACCTGGTGCTATCCCTGGATCTTGATCTGCAGCTCGCTGCGGAGGAGGCACTGGGAGATAACTGCGGCGCAGTAGTTGTACTTAATCCAAGAAACGGACAGATTCTTGCCATGGCAAGTGGGCCTAAATTTGATCCATCTCTCTTTGCCAACGGCCTTTCATCCCAAGAGTGGAAAACGCTGAACGATCCCCTGACCAGGCCTCTCATCAACAAGGCGATCCAGGGTCAATACCCTCCCGGATCAACCTTTAAGCCCTTCATGGCCACAGCCCTGCTTCAGGAGGGCATAATCAATCCTGATGAGACCGTCTTCTGTAACGGTTCATTCAAGCTGGGCCGGCGCAGATTCAGGTGCTGGAAGAGATGGGGGCACGGAAAGGTCAATCTCTACAAGTCCATTGTGGAATCATGTGATGTATATTACTACCAGAACGGTCTGAAACTGGGCATTGACCGGATAGAGAAATACTCGAGACTCTTTGGATTTGGCACCAAGACGGGACTGGATCTTCCGGGAGAAAAGCCGGGTTTCGTGCCATCCCGCGTCTGGAAACTCAGGAGATTCCAGGAGCCGTGGCAAAAGGGAGAAACACTCAATGTCTCCATTGGACAGGGCTTCATGCTGGTTACTCCCCTCCAACTTGCTATGGCCACAGCAGCAATTGCCAATGATGGAAAACTCTATAGGCCCATCTATCTCCTGAGTCAGGCCCCTGTATTACAAAAGGAGCTTGGCCTCAAAAACCGTGTAATACAGATTATAAAACATGACATGGAGGGGGTCGTGGAGGACAAACATGGTACGGCCCGTGGCATTCGCCTACCAGACGTTACCATTGCCGGAAAGACAGGGACTGCCCAGGTAGTGAAACAGGCCAAGGCAGGTCAACATGATGAGCTTCCGTGGAAATACCGGGATCATGCCCTGTTTATCGCCTTTGCTCCAGTGGAGGATCCCCAGCTGGCAGTGGCTGTGATTATTGAACATGGCGGACATGGTGGTTCTGCAGCTGCACCCGTTGCCAAGGCGGTAATTGAGAGGTGGTATCAGAAAAGGGCCCCGAAGCCAAGCTTTCTGCCTGAAGATTCAGCAGGCCTTCACCTGGACATTGACGAACATCCCGCTCTGCTCCGTCGTAGTCCGTCAGGCGTAAAATCATGACAGATCGAAAATTTGACACAAAACTCCTGAAAAACCTGGACTGGTGGTTCATTCTCTCTTTACTGGCCATCATGGTCATAGGTTTCGTGAATCTCCAGAGCGCCAGTGCCGCCACTGACTATCCCTTCCACTGGAAACAGCTTCAATGGTATATACTTGGTACAGTGCTCATGGGAGTCACTCTAACCTTTGACTATAAACACCTGGCAAATTACAGGATTCACGTTTATATCCTCACGGTGATATTGCTGGCACTGGTTCTTGTGGTGGGGAAAACCGTTTCAGGATCACAGAGATGGCTGCCACTGGGTTTTTTCAACCTTCAGCCCTCGGAACTGGCAAAACTGTTTCTGGTAGTGGTGGTCGCCGGTTATTATCATGAAA
>JALSKY010000150.1 GCA_026988585.1 Deltaproteobacteria bacterium | reverse complement strand
TTCATCAAATAGTCTCTGGGAGAGTTTACCTGTTTCGCCCCTGTTGATCTCGTAACTCTCTCCCTTGTAAAAGAGGGACGCAACCGGAGAGATTACAGCAGCAGTGCCAGTGCCGAAACACTCCTTTAGCTCACCGCTCTGGGCCTTTTCTATGACTTCATCTATGGTTATGGGGCGTTCTTCTACCTGTATATCCCAGGATCTTGCAAGAGCCATTGCCGAATCCCTGGTTATCCCAGGCAATATACTTCCAGACAGGGCCGGGGTTACCAGGGTTTCCCCTATGAGGAAGAATATATTCATAGTTCCAACTTCCTCAATATATCGCCTCTCTGCACAATCAAGCCAGAGTACCTGGGTAAAACCGAGTTTTTTAGCCTCTTCAGAGGCCATGAGGCTGGCAGCATAGTTGCCTGCTGTCTTTGCCTCCCCAACGCCGCCTCTCGCTGCACGAACGAATTTGTCCGTAACAAATATCCGGACAGGATTGAATCCTTCGGAATAGTAGGCTCCTACAGGGCTGAGTATGATGGAGAGAACATATTCCTTGGCTGGGCGAACTCCGAGAAAGGGTTCGGTTGCGATGATGAACGGCCTTATGTAGAGAGAGGTCCCTTTGTTGTCTGGCACCCATCTCGCTTCTGTTCGCACCAGCTCTTTTATGGCCTCCTTGACAAAGGTTTCATCTACCTGAGGCATACACATTCGCCATGCTGAACGGTTAAGCCTCTTCATGTTTTCATCTGGCCTGAAGAGCCTGATCTTGCCATCAATCCCCTTGTAGGCCTTGAGTCCTTCAAATATTGCCTGGCCATAATGTAGCACCACCGCAGCCGGGTCCAAGGAAAAGTTGTCGTAAGGCACTATTCTGGGTTGGTGCCATCCCTGCGGCTCTTTGTAGTCCATCCTGAACATATGGTCGGTAAAGTGGATGCCGAATCCCAGGTTTGAAGGATCTGGCAGGTCCTTGAGTGTGCTCTCTGACAGGAGTTCTTTGGCTATCTTCATCTCAGCAACAGGCCCCTTGATTTCTTTTATGAATGGTTAAAGAGATATTGTTAATCTATCAAAATAAACCCAGATGGTGAACCTGGCAAGGCAGTTGAACCCGTGACTGAAATGATTGGAATCCAGGTCCGGTTCAGATCATGTGGCAGGCTGCCAGATGTCCTGGAACCAGCTCTTTCAGATGAGGAAGCTCCTCCTTGCATTGAAACGTCGCCCTGTCACACCTGTTTCTGAACGGGCAGCCTGACGGTATCTTGTCCAGGGGCGGGACCTGTCCTGGAATGAAGCTGAGGGATTCCGGAATACCGGATGGTGTGTATGGAACCGATGCGAGAAGACCCTGGGTGTAGGGGTGCAGGGGAGAGCTGAAAAGCTCCCTAACCGGGGCCTTCTCAACTATGGTGCCTGCATACATTACCAATACGTTCTGGGCTATCCTGGCCACCACTCCAAGGTTGTGGGTAATGAGCAGAAGCCCAAGGTCCTCTTCTGCACGCAGGTGGTTCAGCAGGTCCAGTATCTGGGCCTGAATGGTAACATCCAATGCAGTTGTAGGTTCATCAGCAATGAGCAGGGCAGGTGAACAGGCAAGGGCCATGGCAATCATCACCCGCTGTCTCAGGCCGCCAGAGAGCTGATGAGGGTAGTGATCCATCTTTATTTCCGGCTGGGGCACCCCTACTCTGCGGAGGAGATCCACTACCTGCTCCCTGTACTGTGAAGGTGTGCCACCGTAATGGGCCATGATGGCCTCTGCTATCTGTTCTCCCACCTTGAAGACCGGATTCAGGGCGGTCATGGGTTCCTGGAAGATCATGCTGATCTTGTTGCCCCTGATAAGGCGAATCTCATGGTCTTGGAGTGAAAGAAGATCAAGGGTGGTTTTGCTTCCGGACTGGTTATGATCATGGAAGAGAATCTGGCCGGATGGATCGGGAAACGGGGGATTGGGGAGCAGCCTCATTATGGAAAAGGCAGTAATGCTCTTGCCGCAGCCGGATTCACCCACAAGACAGAGGCATTCGCCGCGGTG
Organism: Deltaproteobacteria bacterium; assembly: GCA_026988585.1. GTDB lineage: Bacteria > Desulfobacterota > Dissulfuribacteria > Dissulfuribacterales > QOAL01 > JALSKY01. The sequence continues at coordinate 172 of JALSKY010000150.1, read as the reverse complement.
AATGGAAAATGAAACGCCCCTTACAGGGAATAAGGGGCGTTTTTTATTGCTAACTATCTTTACCTGTAGGTCTGTTACCTCCAGGAGAGGTTGAATTTCATGCTTCACTTTGTTTAATCAGCATGGTTGATGGGTCGATGATCATGGTGGGGGCCGATGGGTCCTCTTCTCC
>JALSKY010000149.1 GCA_026988585.1 Deltaproteobacteria bacterium | reverse complement strand
CATGCCGTATCCACTTTACTGGAAGATGGCCTGCAGGGCCGCCAAGCTGGATTGCTCAGGTGTGATCCCCCTTTTCTCAGGACTGACATCATCTCCGGAATTACTCTGTAGTGCTATGGTGGACCCGATGTTCGTTGGTTGCAGCACAGGGCTTGAAAGAGAGTTCAGGAGATTCTGGGACAGTACGGAAGATCTGCTCAGGAAAAAGGTGGAACTGCTGGACAGCCGGTTTGAGGAGGTTAAACGGGTTTTTGGCCCAAGGATTGGCCTGGAAGAGCGAAAGAGGCTGATGTTTTGGCGTGGCCAATGGGCTAGAATGGGGTGTGCCCACCTTGCTCATGGATCTGCCTTTCTGGATGGACTGGAGCGTTGTCTCAACAGATCGGCTGTTGAGGCTGTCAGCCGTATGTGTGCCGGGCTCTCTGAATTGATCAATGAGTGTGAGAGTCTCTGTTCCATGCTTTCTTCCAGTAAAAAGGAGAGGAGGATCAGGGAGAGATATCTGCATCTGAAAAACAGCAGTAAGAGCTTGCTGTCTGGTCACAGTAGAATGGGACTTGCATCTGCCATCAAGGCTGGAAAGGATCTGACGGTGTTGTTGGCAGAAGCGGAATCTCTGATTACAGAAATGAAGCGGATATTCCACAGAAAATGGCGAAATCGTCTGATTATGCGGTGGATCTGTTACGGAACCGGGACGGTAGCGCTGTTGACAGGGCTTCTCTATCTGTATCTTCAATATATTGACCGGTTTTGATGGGCCAGGATGGTGAATGCCCACCATCTCCTGAAAATAGATGGAGGAACCAGGAAAAAATCTGTTGACTATGAGAGGTGTAATGGATATATGAGACCTGTCAATAGCGGTTAATGGACATGGCTCTCTGTTGACATCATTCTGCCTGGTTCCACCTGGGAGAAGACGCTGTCTCTTTTCGTTTCCGCTTCAGAAATATTATCGGGTTTCAGAAAGATTTTCGTTTTCCCGAAATGATAATATCTGCAGATCCCTTTTGATACAGATTGACATTTTTTATCAAAATTTCGTTTTGGATCCTTTTTGACAAACAAGAGTAGTTTATTCTCAAGATCGTGTCTGCTTCATAATACCCTCTAAGAGTTCTATAAGAATCCTATCGAAAGAATATTAACAGCAAGAAACATATCAAAAACTCCAACTAATATCATTTTGAGGTACGCATAGTGATGGTCAGACGTAAACCCAGCAACGGTAACAGTGGTTCTGTTCAGGATCAGGCCAGGGACAAAGGCAGCAGTTCTGCCGGATCGGCATCAGGAAAAAACAGTGCGGTTCCTGTGCTTCATCTTGAAGAGCTGAAGAAAAAGAGTGTCAGTGAGCTGATGAAGATTGCCGGTGATCTCGGTGTTGATACATCTTCAGCCGGTCGCAAGAAGCAGGATATAATATTTTCAATACTAAAGGCCCAGGCCAGGAAAAACGGTATAGTCTATGGAGACGGGGTGCTGGAGATCCTGCAGGACGGGTTCGGTTTTCTCAGGAGTCCTGATTACAACTATCTGCCTGGCCCGGATGATATCTATGTCTCGCCATCCCAGATAAGGCGATTCAGTCTGACTACCGGTGATACCATCTCCGGACAGATTCGCCCGCCCAAGGAGGGAGAGCGCTACTTTGCCCTGCTCAAGGTGGAAAAGATAAATTTCGATCCACCAGAGCACGCCTTTGAAAGGGTCCATTTTGACAATCTAACCCCCCTCTATCCGGATGAGCAGCTCAAGCTGGAGACGACCCCGGACAATCTTGGCGGCAGGATAATGGATCTCATGACCCCTATTGGCAAAGGTCAGAGAGGCCTTATCGTGGCACCACCCCGCACCGGCAAGACTATGCTCCTCCAGAGTATTGCAAACTCCATTACCCAGAATCATCCAGAGGTTTACCTCATAGTGTTACTCATAGATGAACGGCCTGAAGAGGTTACGGACATGCAGCGTTCTGTCAAGGCTGAGGTGATCAGCTCTACCTTTGATGAGCCTGCTCAGCGGCATGTTCAGGTCTCAGAGATGGTGATAGAAAAGGCAAAGAGGCTTGTTGAACACAAGAAGGATGTGGTGATCCTCCTGGACAGTATCACCAGGCTGGCCAGGGCCTACAACACGGTTGTGCCCCACAGCGGGAAGATTCTTTCCGGCGGAGTTGATTCAAATGCCCTGCACCGGCCCAAGAGGTTTTTCGGGGCTG
>JALSKY010000148.1 GCA_026988585.1 Deltaproteobacteria bacterium | reverse complement strand
TCGTAACATTTTTCCATTTTAACACTTGTAATGCCTTTATCAAGCTTGTTAATGTAGAATTGACAGGTGCCTGCAGGCCCGACTCCAAACTGATACGGACAACAGCCCCGTTGATATAGTCAATCTCCGTAAATCTATGAAAAAGCCTGTCCTGCAGCATTGATGAGATATTCTCACAGGTGTTTTCGCAGATGCTGTCGATGTAGGCAATGACATGGTCCAGATCTGCCTGCCTAAAAAAGAGATGGTTATGAAGGTCCACAGCCTCCTTTACTGCAGCCACCATCACCTGACGGGCATGTTTCACCTGCAGCAGAACCCCGTTTTTACCACATAGCAATGCTGTAATGGCATTTATACCCACGTTGGCAAAGAGTTTCTGCCATAGATGCCATTTGATATCCACAGTGATCTCTCCCTGGAAGCCTGCTTTCTGCATTCGAGCCAAAAACTGTTTCAGCTCTGAAAGATGGGAGTGATCATTGAAGGCGAATCCAAGGCGTGTTTGACCATGGCCAGCAAAACGCACCAGATTGTCTGACGGCTTGTTGGCCCCTATGGCAGTGGTGCCAATAACAATCTGTCTCTTTGAAAAGGCCCTGGATAATATCTGCTCATGACCGATTCCGTTCTGGAGGGTTATGATCAGGGTGTTCCGGTGAGATATGGATTGCAACTCTTCAAGGATATGAGAAGTCACATAGGCCTTGACCAGGAGCAAAATTACATCAAAGTTGCTGTTTCGTGAAATGGCCTGCTCCCAGGATATCACTTGAGGATGAAGATGAAAGGTCTCTTCACCTGCTTCCACAACAACTCCGCTCCTGGCCAGTTTGCTGACCCTGTCCGGCCTGTAATCCAAAAGGGTGGCATCTACGCCACTACGGCAAAAAAAGGCAGCAAACAGTGTTCCCAATGCACCTGGTCCAACTATAGCAATCTTCATAACAGCCACTGTCCCCGAATCTTTCAGAATATCCCGGATCCTACTGTCTCGAAAAAGTATATACATCCAAGGGGAAAGATTATAGTATATTTAAATAACAACTGGATAACTTCATAGCATCTTCTATGCTTGACAGTACAGGACGCCTCTATTAGACAGATTAAAATTTCATGAGCTTGCCAGGAGGTTATTTCCCATGTTAGTCAAAGAATGGATGGTTTGTGAGCCAATAGTGATCGATGAAAATACATCTATCATGAAGGCAACTCAATTGATGAAGGAACACAATATCAGGCGAATTCCAGTGGTCAGGGATGGCCGCCTGGTAGGAATCATCAGCGACAGGGATATCAAGGACGCTGCCCCCTCCAAAGCCACATCTCTCGATGTTCACGAAATGTACTATCTCCTATCAGAGATAAAGATCAAGGATATCATGACCCCTGATCCCCTATCCATCAAGGTGGACGATACGGTGGAAAAGGCAGCTATTATAATGCTTGAGAATACCATATCAGGACTGCCTGTCGTGGATAATGAAGGGCATGTCCTTGGCCTGATTACCCAGAGCGATGTGTTCAAGGTGATGATCAGCATCACAGGGGCCTACAAGAGTCCTATACAGATTGCCTTTGAGATCGAAGACAAGTCCGGCGCATTAAACCACCTCCTTGCCACCATTCATGAACTTGGAGGCAGAATAGTAAGTGTCCTCACCTGCACAGACAACACACCTCCGGAAAGAAGGGAGGTTTACATAAGGATAAAACTGATTCCGGATGATGAACTTGAGGAACTTATAGATAAACTGAAAAAGGAGTTCAAGATCCTCTACACCATCAAGGAAGATCTCCATTCCATTCCCAGAAAGAAAAAGCTCTCACAGGCCGCATGAGAGAAAAAAATCTGTCAGCAAGATCTGAAAAAACCGGAAAGCTTCGACCTTGAAGGGGCAGGGCCTGTTCTTCTGCCCCTTTTTTTAAAGAGATATACAAAACCTTATAAGCAACAGCGCGTATCAGAAGACACCGAAGAAATCCCCTATCCCTCTCAACCATTCCGGAATAGAATCAATCACCCCGTGAGCAGGCTGGAGTGGAGGAAGATCGTCCTTGCGAAGGGCCTCCCAGACATACGGTCTTCTGCTATCAGGTGTGACAATCTCCCCTGTGTTTCTGTCAACAGGGACAAAGGCAATTCCATCTGGTATATCGTAATCAGTCCTGGTTAGATAGGGCAGAGTTGCCTTCATATAATTGGTCCAGATTGGACATGCCACCTTTG
>JALSKY010000147.1 GCA_026988585.1 Deltaproteobacteria bacterium | reverse complement strand
AAGTTCCGGAGGGGATGCAGGTTCTGAAGATCTCTCCAAACACAATAAAGGTAAAGATTGTCGAAAAAAAACAGGATAAACCCAAGCCAGATAGCCAGACGAAGAAAAATGAATAAATCTCATGGCACTCTCTGCCATGGAAAGAACCTGATAAAAAATGAAACAGAAGGGGAACGGTCCCATGAAAAGGAGATTTTTTGGTACTGACGGAGTGAGGGGGCTAGCCAACGTCTATCCAATGACCGTTGAAACGGCCCTGAGCATTGGGCGGGCAGTAGCCTATTTTTTCAGGGAGAGCCGTAATCGAAAACACAGGATACTAATTGGAAAGGACACCAGGCGCTCCTGTTACATGCTGGAAAACGCCCTGGTGGCAGGCATCTGCTCCATGGGAGCCAACGCCTATGTGGTAGGGCCGATGCCCACGCCTGCAATAGCCTTTCTTGCCACAAGCATGAGGGCAGATGCCGGTGTAGTGATCTCTGCATCCCATAACAAATTTGAAGACAACGGCATCAAGCTCTTTGCAGGAGATGGTTTCAAACTGCCAGATCACGCAGAAATCAGGATAGAGGAACTGATGGAGCAGGATCTGTCCCATGTCATGCCTACTGGCGCAAATGTGGGCAGGGCCAGGAGGATAGAGGATGCTCAGGGCCGCTACATAGTTTTTGTAAAGCATACATTTCCCAAGGACCTCACCCTGGATGGCCTGAAGATCGTTCTTGATTGCGCCAATGGTGCTGCATACAAGGTGGCCCCGGCGGTGTTCGAGGAACTCGGGGCAGATCTCATCAAGGTAGGCATTGAACCAAACGGAATAAATATCAACAAGGACTGCGGGGCCATGCACCCTGAAAGGCTGAGCCAACTAGTAAAACAGCATGGAGCAGATATTGGCCTTGCTTTAGATGGTGATGGCGACCGACTCATTGTAACAGATGAAAAGGGCAACATTGTGAACGGTGATCATATAATGGCCATCTGTGCCAAACATATGATTGAAAACAAAACCCTGAACTATAACACCGTTGTCGCCACTGTAATGAGCAACATGGGATTGGAGAAGGCCCTGGAAGCCATGGGAGGCAGACTGGTTCGCACAAATGTTGGTGACCGTTATGTTGTGGAGACCATGAGAGAGAAGGGGTACAACTTTGGAGGAGAACAGAGCGGACACCTGATCTTTCTGGATCACATCACCACCGGGGACGGCATTCTTGCAGCACTCCAACTCCTGGCAGTGATGCAGAGAAGCAGGCGTCCACTCTCAGAGTTGGCCTCTATAATGGAAGATTTTCCACAGGTACTTCACAATGTTACCCTTCAAGAGAAAAAAACGCCGGCAGAGATTCCTGGCCTGAATGAACTCCAGGGAAAACTGGAAAGAGGTCTCAAGGGCAGCGGACGCATACTCATCAGGCCATCAGGCACAGAACCGGTATTGAGGATCATGGTTGAGGGAGAGGACCATGATCGGATAGAAGAGATTGCGCATACCCTGGCAGAACATGTGGAGAATAACGCCTGATTAGCAGGTTGGCACCTGGAAAGAACTGGCCTTCCAAAAAGCCGGTGTCCGCTCCACCTTAGGCAGCACCGGCTTTTATCTCTTTTAAGGGTTAAAAGGCCTTACTGAATCCAGGGAAGATCAATCCGCCTTTTTTCTCAGAAAGGCAGGAATCTCCAGCTCTGTCTCATCCAGATTATCCAATCCCTTGAAATCAGACCCGATTCCCCTTTCCCCGTTAACCACCTTATCTGCTTCAGCTACAGCGGGGGAACTGATCCCAGGTTCATCTGTTGAATGGACAACCTCATCCTTCTTTTTGGCATCCTGAATATTCTTGATCACAGTAGTTGTGGTAATAGGTGGCTCAGCAGAGACAGGTTCTTTCCCAATGCCGGTAGCTATCACTGTGACCCGAATCTCATCCTCAAGGGATTCATCGAATACAGTACCAAATATGATGTTGGCGTCATCATGGGCCTCTTCCTGTATCAATGTGGCTGCCTGGTCAACCTCATCCATGGTAAGGGTCTCCATACTGGCGGTTATGTTCATCAGGATACCCCTTGCCCCACTGATGGAAACATCCTCCAAAAGCGGATTCGCTATTGCCATCTGAACAGCCTCCAGGGCACGGCGCTCCCCCTTGGCCACTCCGGTTCCCATGAGGGCCATACCCATCTCAGCCATGACAGTCCTGACATCAGCAAAATCCACGTTCACATAACCCTGGACCACAATAAGGTCGGAAATACCTCTCACCGCATAGTAGAGGACCTCATCAGCCTTTCTGAACATATCCATAATTGGAGTTCTGGGATCAGCAAGGCTTCTGAGCCTGTCATTGGGTATGGTGATGATGGTATCCACCACCTTTCTCAGCCTGTCAATTCCCTCATCTGCCTGCTGTTTTCTCTTTTTGCCTTCAAAACTGAAGGGACGGGTTACCACAGCCACTGTGAGAGCCCCCATCTCCTTGCTTATCTCCGCAATTACCGGGGCCCCTCCAGTACCTGTTCCACCGCCCATTCCAGCAGTAACAAAGACCATATCACTGCCTTCCAAGGCCTTTTTGATCTGATCCGCACTCTCTTCTGCTGCTTCACGCCCTATATTGGGTTTTGCGCCTGCACCCAACCCCTTGGTGAGCCCCTTGCCCAGCTGGATCTTGACAGGGGCCTTTGACATCTCCAGGGCCTGGGCATCAGTATTGGCTGCAATAAACTCGACTCCCTGAAGTTCTGCCCGGATCATGTTATTGATGGCATTTCCACCACCACCGCCAACACCAATAACCTTTATCTTTGCAGTCAAGGGACTGTCCACGAATTCAAAAGTCATATCTCTCTCCCCCTGTCTTCAACTATCAGTCACGTTTGAAAAGGTCCTTCATCCTGCGGGTAATCTTGGAGACAATACTCCCGCCCTCCATGTCAAAACTCCTGTCCGGCCTGTCCTGAGCCCCATATCGCACCAGCCCCACTGCCGTGGCATACATGGGGCTATCCACCACATCTACCAGGCCTGATATATTGCGGGGATATCCAAGACGGGCCGGCAATTGGAACACCTGATCAGCCATCTCCAGTGTGCCTGGCAGCAGTGCCGATCCACCGGTCAATACAATGCCGGATGCCAGCAGTTCCTTGAGGCCGGTTCGCCTGATCTCCCGATCCAGAAGAGTAAATATCTCCTCTACCCTTGGCTCAAGGATCTCAGCCAGGATCTGTCTCGACAGCTTTCTCGGTTTTCTGCCGCCAACACTGGGAACCTCTATCATCTCACCAGGATCAGCAAATGAGGTGAGACATGTCCCATATCGTATCTTCAGGGTATCAGCCTGGGCCATGGGGGTCCTTAATCCCACGGAAATATCATAGGTGAGGTTAGCACCTCCAAGGCCGAGAACAGCAGTGTGCCTTATGGCACCCTCACCGAGTATGGCGAGATCGGTAGTACCTCCGCCAAAATCAATCAAGGCTACCCCAAGATCTCTCTCCTCATCGGTAAGCACTGCCTCTGCTGATGCCAGGGGCTGCAGGACAATATCCTCAACATCCAACCCTGCCCTATTGGCACATTTGATCAGGTTTTGTGCTGCAGTAACGGCCCCGGTCACAATATGAACCTTGGCCTCCAGCCTGACGCCTGTCATCCCCACAGGGTCAAGAATTCCAGGCTGGTCATCCACAATATACTCCTGGGGCAGGATATGGATGACTTGGCGATCGAGGGGGATTGCCACGGCCCTGGCTGCATCAATAACCCTGTCCAGATCCTCCTCAGTAACCTCCTCACCCTTGATGGCAATGACACCGTGGCTGTTGAACCCCTTGATATGGCTTCCAGCTATGCCGATATAGGCAGAGGTTATCTCACAGCCCGCCATCAGCTCCGCCTCCTCCACTGCCTTCTGAATGGAGTTCACGGTCTTGTCGATATTGACAACCACTCCCTTACGCAGGCCAACGGACGGATGGCTGCCGATACCGATTATTTCCAGGCCGTCTTCAGTCTCCTCTCCCACGACACAGCTCACTTTGGTGGTGCCGATATCCAGGCCTACAATTATGTCACAAGCACGCTGGTTCATAACTCAGTTCTTCAACTTTGCGAGGGCCATATCATCCCCATAACCAACAGTAACGCTGGCAACCTTGGCATATTCTCCCGATGTATAGAGCTGATAGAGTATCTTTTCAGCACGATAGAACTGCCCCTTGAGTTCTGACCGTTCCAGATAGAAAGGAACCGCCTTATCTGCTGTATAGACAACCAGTGTATCCTCATCCGGGAAATCTATCTGGCTGATATTGAAATATCCCAGGGCACGCGCCCCCTTTCTGGAGAGCTTGACTATGGTCATGGCATCCCTAACCCGCGTCATATCCAGCGCCTGACCATCTTGCTCCCCCTTGCCATGGGGCCCTTTATCATCTTTTAACAGCCCGGTAATTATCGGGCCTTTGAACCCGTCTTCAGGTGCCGCTTCCTTGAAAACCTTTCCTTCTTTATCCATCAGCCATATCTTTCCCTGGATACTGACCAGGGCCGCGGGCTCTCTCTCACGAACCTTTATTATGATCCTGTTTGGATAGTCCCTCTCCAGTTCCACAGAGGCAATCCAGGGATTTCCTGCCATTATTGCAGCCCTGACCTTTTCAGCATTGACAGAGAAGATATTCTGTCCGCTCCTGATACCACTTAGCCTGACAATCTCCTTAGGATCAATCCGCTTCCCCTTTTCGCCAGCCTGGTGCAGATCTATGGATGATATCTGAAAAATTGAACAACACTGTGCCCATTGCCTTATCCCGTATCCCGCCCCTGCCAAGCCTGCCAGGAAAAGAGCTGTTACCATGGATGCGATCAGAAATTTTCGCACAAAGACACTACCCGAGCCAGATCCTCTTTTGCCATCTGAACCCGGCCTGCGTGAGAGATTACTGCGTTTGAGAGATCCGGATCTCCTGCGAACATTGGATGACCTGGATATCATGCTGAAGCCTCCTTCCAGATGGTGACCTCTGGCTCAAGACAGATCCCAAACATGGCCTTCACCCTCTCCCTTGCACAATCTATCAGTTCCATCACATTGTAAAATGAGGCTCCGCCAAGATTGACTATAAAATTTGCGTGCTTCATGGATATTTCCGCGCTACCCGCCCTTCTGCCCTTGAGACCTGCCTGGTCTATAAGTCTGCCGGCAGAATCATTTTCCGGATTTCTGAATATGCAGCCGGCACTTGGCTGCCCAAGAGGCTGAGAAAGGATACGTTGTGCCATCACCCTCTTCAGGATCTCCTGTGATCTCTTTCTCCTGACCCTATACAGGGCCCTTCCAGAAAGATAGGCTGCATCTTCTTCTGCCACACGAATCCTGCAGCCTGCTACCACCGCACCCTTGGGAATTCCTCCGTCCCTGTAACCTGATTCCATGTCAACACACTTGAACCACTGACTACCGTTTGGCGTCACAATGAGCACGCTCTCCACAAAATCCAGAAAATTTAGCCCGTTGGCGCCGGCATTCATCTTCACCGCTCCGCCTACTGATGCAGGTATGCCGCAAAGTGGCTCCAGTCCGCCAAGATCATGGCTGTGACAGAATGTTATCAGCCTGGACAGCCTCACCCCTGCCCCTGCCTCCAACATGCCGTTGCCAAATCCAAGATCTGTCAAGCCATTCAGTGAGAGAACTGCATCCACCCCCCTGTCGTCAACCAGCAGGTTGCTCCCGTTGCCCAGTATCCTGAAGGCAGGGAAGTTGCTGTGGAGAATGGCCAGGGCCTTTTCAAGGCCTGGAATATCCGTAGGCTCCAGCCATAAAGCTGCAGTCCCGCCTATGCGAAAGGTAGTAAAATCTGCAAGAGGGATATCGGTTTTCAGGACAACACCCTCTATATCAGGCACTCTTCCTGGCAATTAAACTCCCCTCCCGTTCCTGCAAAAGGTTTGCAATCTCATGTCCAACCTTGCCTATGGCGCCAGCACCCAAGGTCACAACCAGATCGCCATCTCTAACCTCAGGCAGCACTGCCTCAGGAAACTGGTCTACAGACTCTACAAACTGCACAGGACATCCTGAGCCTGCAGCCACGGCATCAGCAAGCCTCTTACCAGTGATCCCCACTATGGGCTTCTCGCTGGCCGGATAGATCTCGGTCAAGAAGAGTTTATCAACCAGATTGAAGCAGGTGGCAAACTCATCCATCAGTGCCTTGGTTCTGGAGTACCGGTGAGGCTCGAACAGCACCACTATCCTCCGATCCGGCCAGGCATTCCTGACAGCCGCAAGAGTGGCCTGAATCTCCGTGGGATGGTGTGCATAATCATCCAGTACTGTTATCCCGCCAATCTCTCCTACTATTTCAAACCTCCTGCCAACACCCTCATAAGAGCTGATACCCTGTCTGATAAGATCAAATGACAGCTCCAGTTCTATACCTACAGCAATGGCAGCAAGGGCATTTCGTACATGGTAGAGGCCGGGCACTGAGATCTCCACCCTTCCCATGACAGCATCATGCCAAACCACATCGAATGAGGTCTTCATACCGTTGGATCTGATATCCCTGGCTCTCAGATCACATTTCCTGCCAGTACCATAGGTGATATTCCGCTTACCCACTTCCTGAACTATCTCCATGAGTACCGGATCATCACCGCAGGTAATGGTAACCCCGTAAAACGGGATCCTGTCCATAAAAAGGGCAAAGCTGCTCTTTATCTCCTGCAACCCTGCATAATAATCGAGATGCTCACGATCTATATTGGTAACCACTACCATGCTTGGAATAAGCTTCAGAAAACTGCCATCACTCTCATCCGCCTCTGCAACCAGGAACTCTCCCTGGCCCCAATGGGCATTGCTGCCAAGCCCTCTGACCTGCCCGCCAATTATCACCGTGGGATCCAGATCGGCCCCCTGCAGGACAGATGCAACCATGGAGGTGGTACTGGTCTTGCCATGGGCACCAGCAACGGCAATTCCAAACTTCTTCAGGCGCATAAGCTCACCCAACATCTCTGCCCTGGGAATAACTGGAATGCCAGCAAGCCTGGCTGCCTTGAGTTCTGGATTGTCATCCCTGACTGCTGAGGATACCACAACAACGTCTGCATCCTTGATATTTTCAGATGCGTGTCCCTTACTGATCACGGCCCCCATGGCCTCCAGCCTGCGGGTTATATCTGTACTCCTTAGATCAGAACCTGATACACTGAAGTTGAGAGACAGCAGGACCTGGGCCAGACCGCTCATCCCTATTCCACCTATCCCTATGAAGTGAATATGTTGTTTTTTATACATTACGTCTATTCTCCAACACCCATTTTTAAGATTGATACGGGACTACCCGGTACAGCCTTCATGAACGACCTGATGAAAAACCTGCAATCTCAACCAGATTCTCTGCTATCTTTCTGTATGCATTGGGCATCCCCAGCTTCTTTGCACTTTGAGCCATTTTAGCAAGTTTTTCACGATCTTCCATAAAAGTTTCAATATTGGATGAAAGTTTCACAGCCCCGGTATCAGCCTCTTTCAAAAATATCCCTGCCCCCATCCTTTCCATGAATCTGGCGTTGAGATCCTGATGCCCTTCAGCAGCGAAGGGATAGGGAATAAGTATGGATGGACGGCCAACAACAGTCAATTCAGCTATTGTGGTGGCTCCTGCCCTGCATACCACCAGGTCTGCAGCTCTGTAGGCCCTGCCCATTTCCGATATGAATGGCCTTACATCTCCGGCTATTCCATGTTTCGCATAAAACTTCTGCACCTGGGCAAGATCTTTCTCACCTGTCTGATGAAGAAACGTCAGGGAAAATCCCGAATCCTTCAGTGCCTTGATGGCAGAACAGGCCAACCGGTTAAGGCTGCTGGCTCCCTGGCTACCGCCAATAATCAGGAGGTGAAAATCCCTGCCGGAACCGGCAACTCTTGATTCCTCTGCTGCCAGCAGGATCTCCTTTCTAACAGGATTACCTGTCAAAAGGCACCTCTCTGCAGGAAAATAACGGACGGAATCCTTAAAGGACAAAAAGATCCTGCTGGCAAACCTGGCAGCCATCCTGTTGGCCAGACCTGGCAACAGGTTCTGTTCATGGATGGCAGAAGGTATTCCCAGGATTTTTGCAGCAAATATAACAGGACCTGACACATATCCGCCTACTCCAAGGACCACATCAGGCTTAAATGAACGAAGCATGGAGATGGTCCGAAGTACTGAAACAGGGAGATGACACATGGCCTTTATCATTGAACCCATTCCCGTACCCTTGAGAGGATGAACCTTGAGTATTCTGTAATCCACAGTAGTGGTTTCAAGGGCTCTACTCTCTACAGCCCTGCCTGTACCGATCCACATGGCTTCTACAGGCCTCATCTCCCTGAGGCCATCATATACTGCCAATCCAGGAAACACATGCCCCCCGGTACCTCCCCCGGCAATGACAAGCCTTATTGCAGAAGCCGTCTCTTTGCAGGAGGAGTTGCCCATCCCGGATTGTGATGACGCCTGATCAATATTCATGAATTCACTGCATCTCCATTCTCATGGGTCCAGCAGCTTTCTGAACCGTGATTGGCCTCTGAAGTTTCTGTCTCAACAGAGACGATCTGATCCACAGCGATCCTGAATGCCTGGGCCCTCTGTTTGTAGCCGGAAAAGAGATCAAAACTTGCACAGGCTGGAGAAAGGAGTACCAGCTCACCTGGCCTGGCCATGGCCACTGCCTCTTTTACAGCCCTGTTCATCACATGAAATCCCGGTCCTGGATCATCCATCCCGTCCTGGCCTGTGACTGAAAACAGATCTGACCGCATGGACAATGGGATTGTGTGACACCTGACCCCCTTCTCTTCCAGGACATTCCGCAGTCTGTCAGCCTCCTGGCCAATCAACACTGCTCCCCGTATCCCCCATCCCTTCTCAGGAGAATAGACCACCTGATCCAGCACTGAAAAATCCTCCCCCTTGTAGGAACCTCCGGCAATAAGGATCACCGCCCTCTTCAGGGAGTTTACAGCACTCTTTACAGCGGCTGCATTTGTGGCCTTTGAATCATCTATGAAACCTATCCCGTTGGCCTCTGCCACCATCTCCAACCTGTGGGCAGGCGGCTTAAAACTTGAAACACCCTCCTGAATACCATCTCGGGAGGCCCCCATTCTCCTTGCTGCCGCGATGGCAAAGGCAAGATTTTGCAGGTTGTGAACACCCAGGGCACTCCACTGAGAGATATCGTAGCTCTCTTCTGCCCACTCCCCATGCCTCAATTGAACGGTTACTTCAAGAGACCTGCGGCCCGCACCTTGCCCCTTCTCCTCCGCCAGACTGGCAAAACCAAAATCCAGCATACTGGACGGTCCGGCAATATTTGCTTTACTATGATTGCCCTCTGGCCCAAAAGACCATATCAGACGATTTTTCACTCTCTTGTCATGGATATATGGCAAGACAGAACTATCCAGGATTGCCAACCCGTCTGCACTGAGAAAATCCAGAAGATGGGCCTTTGCCCTGGCATAATCAGTGAGATCTGAATGACGGTCAAGATGGTCCGGAGCGATATTCAGCCAGATGGCGAGATCAAACTCCGGCGGAAAAATTCCATATTCATCCAGAAACCATGCAGCCTTTGCTGGGAAATACTCCAGCTGAAAACTGCTTGTCTCAACTACAGCAACCAAGTTCTCATCTTCATATTCCACTGCAAGCTGGGAGAGTGGAGGAGATATGTTTCCAGCTACCTCAGCCCTGATCCCGCCCCTGTTCAGCAGATGGGCAGTGAGCAGAGTGGTGGTAGTCTTCCCATTGGTGCCCGTAACGGCAACAAGAGGCCCCTTCCAGAGAGAGGCGCTCAGGGCCAGGTCACCGACCATGGGAATCCCCCGCTCCGCCAGATCCTTCACCACCTCGGATTGGATGGGAACACCAGGACTTATCACTGCAAAGTGCAATCCTTCACTGTGAGATGCCAGGGCCCTACCTGAAACCGCTGAACCCCCATGCAGCTTCAGCCAGTTGAAAAACTCCGGTTCCCAGGACCTGGGCTCTCTCTGGTCGTAACACACCAGGGATGCACCCTGGCCATGCAGGAATCTGGCCATGCTCATGCCAGACGCCCCCATGCCGATAACCGCAATTTTCACTCCCCGGAACAGTTTTCTCATCTCAGTTTCAATGTACTCAGGGCGATCAGCCCCAATATCACGGAAATAATCCAGAAACGGATCACCACCTTGGTTTCAGGCCACCCCATCAGCTCAAAATGGTGATGAATCGGGGCCATCCTGAATATCCGTTTACCGCCTGTCAGCTTGAAATATCCCACCTGGAGCATCACAGAAAGGGCCTCTGCAACAAACACTCCACCTACGATCACCAGCAAAATCTCCTGTTTGGACAGGACCGCCACTGCTCCAAGGGCACCTCCAAGGGATAGTGATCCAACATCGCCCATGAATATCTCTGCAGGATGGGCGTTATACCACAAAAAACCGAGAGAAGCTCCCATCATAGCACCACAAAAGATGGCCAGTTCTCCAGCCCCTGCCACGTAGGGAAGATGAAGATAGCCTGACAAAACCACGTGGCCGGCAACATAGGCGAAGATGGTATAGACTGCTGCAGTAATGGCTATAGGGCCTGCAGCCAGGCCATCCAGACCATCGGTGAGGTTCACTGCATTGGACGCACCTGCTATCACCAAAAGGGCAAAGGGCGCATAGAGCAACCCCAGATCAGGACGAATCTCCTTGAAAAAGGGAATACTGAGTCTGGTATCCCACTCTCCGTGAAGCACCAGCAGACCGGCACAGCCCACGATAATTATTGCCTGGAGCAGAAGTTTCCATCTGCCAGAGAGACCAGCACTGCTCTTTTTACTGATCTTCAGATAATCATCAGTAAAGCCTATAAGGGCACATCCGATAAAGACCAAAACAGAGACCCACACCAGAACATTTGTCAGATCAGCCCAGAGCAATGTGGAGAGTGTCAAGGCCAACCCTATGAGGACCCCGCCCATGCTGGGGGTCCCTTGCTTTTTCAGGTGGCTTTGGGGACCATCATCACGTACCACCTGGCCAAACTGAAGTCTGGTAACCTTCCTGATAAACCACGGACCAAGAATAAACATTATGAACAGAGCTGTAAGGGCAGCACAGGCAGTCCTGAATGTTATGTATCGGAATACATTGAACAGAGCGAAGTATTCATGTAATGGATACAAGAGATGGTACAGCAATCGTTATTCCTCCTGTTCCAGCCCATTTTTCTCCATGATGGAGAGAATATGTTCAATAACCCGCTCCAGCCCAACACCTCTGGAGCCCTTGATAAGGAGGAAGAGTTCCCCTTTTACATCCCTGCTCTCTATGAGTTCTTGCCAACGAAAATCTATCCAGGAACAGAGTTCATCCCTGTCCTTAAATGTAAGAACAGTCCTGACGCCATCTGCACCCGCAGCCATCTCCTCTGCCATATCTCCAACTGCTATAAGGATATCGACTCCTTTCTCCAGGGCAGCCCTGCCTATCTCCCTGTGATAACTCTCTGCCTCCTGGCCAAGCTCGAGCATATCTCCAAGGATGGCGATTCTCATACCCTGGCCGGCAATGGAAGAAAGGGTCTCTAGTGCTGCCTTCATGGACGCAGGATTGGCATTATAGGTATCATCCAGGATGGTCATCCTGTTGGTTTTTATCATCTTCATCCTGCCTGAAGGCAGAGTAACAGAGGCCAATCCCCGTGATATTTCCTGAAAGTTATGTTCAGGATCTATACCAAGACCGTAGGCCACAGCAACAGCGGCAGCCAGATTGATGGCCCCGGTCCATCCCAGGAGCGGAGAAAGAAAGGTAAACTCCTTTCCATCCAGATCAAGGCATACCTCTATTCCCTGGCCTGACATTCTCCATCTTTTCACCAGCACAAGTGCGGAAAATCGGCGAGAAGCCATTGCCTCTGCAGCTCCACCGCCACACCCCTGCCTTACTCCCGGCATAAATCCATAACCTATGAGCCTTCTCTCTGATACGGTGTCTATATCCCCATTCCCTACCATCACACCATGAAAAATGGCAGGATCATCGAGATTTACCACCAGAACGCCATCTGACCGGGTCTCCTGGAAAAGGGCCAGCTTTTCTGCAGCCACTGCATCCAGAGAACCAAAACCCTCGAGATGAGCAGGGTTGACACAGGTGACAATGGATATGTCAGGAGCCGTAACCGATGCCAGCCGCGGAATCTCTCCTGGCCGATTGGTTCCCATCTCTATCACTGCAACCTGATGCCAGGGACGCAACTCCAGCAATGTCATGGGGGTCCCTATGAGATTGTTCAGGTTACCTCTGGTCTTCAGGGTGAAAAATAGCTGCTCACAGATGGAGGCCACTATCTCTTTCACTGTTGTCTTTCCACAACTGCCAGTAATTCCAACGACTTTCAAATTACCAACAGATCCTGCCTCTCTTTTGGCAAAGGTATTCCTGACAATGCCTGCAAATTCTCCAAGGGCATGGAGTGTATCCTGGGCGAACAGCACAACGCCATCATCCACTTGTGGGTCCAGCTCCATAGCCGCATCAGCAACTGCTGCCACTGCCCCTTTTGCAAGGGCAGCGGCCACAAACCGATTGCCATGAAAATTCTCTCCTGCAATACTCCAAAAAAGTTCTCCTGGCCTTATGGTGCGGGAGTCGGTTGAAACTGCAAAGAACTCCCTTTCATCGAAGCCTCCTATTTTAGCCCCTGTTTTATCTTGATATTTCTCTGGGTTCCGCATCTTGGAGAGACGCCGCAATGTCCTGGTATTGAATGCGGATGCCATCATCTCTCTCTTCAGGCTGAATGCCTCTTGTAGCAGCTTCTGATCACTGAAAGGCAGCTTCTCCCTACCGATTATCTGGTAATCTTCATGGCCTTTGCCTGCCACCAACAGGATATCGCCGGGACGTGCCAGGTCCGCTCCGGTGAAAATAGCCCTCCTTCGATCAGGAATCACCAATACCCGACCCTGTGCAAAGGCCTCATCAGGAATCCCTTTGAGCATATCAGCTATGATATCCTCTGGCCTTTCCGTTCTGGGATTATCAGAGGTTATTATCAGGATATCAGACCGTTGCAGGGCCACCTCTGCCATCAATGGCCGTTTTTCCCTGTCCCTGTCGCCGCCGCACCCCAAAACGGTTATAACCTTTCCGGTTTTCAGCTCTTCAAGGGATGCCAGGACCTTTGCCACTGCATCCGGAGTATGGGCATAATCCACCAGGGCCAGGACACCAGGCAGGGCGTTTACAGGTTCCAGCCTCCCCGGAACCCTCTCCACCATCTCTATGCCCCTGACAAGCCGTTCTGGATCAACGCCCAGGGTCAATGCGGCAGCGGATGCTGCCATTATGTTCATGACATTGTGAGTCCCTATAAGCTTGGACTGGACCTGCAGGCTATTGCCTCCAGGAAGAACCATTGTCATACTGATGCCGGATTCTGAAAAGGACCAGGAGTCCGGCCTGATATCCGCCTTGTTAGAGAGACCAAAGGTTACAACTTCGATCTCCGGTCTGGCACTCTTGACGAGCCCTGCCAGCTGCCTTCCATAAGGATCGTCAATATTGATGATGGCATGCTCCAGGGGATACTCCAGGAAAAGTGAGGCCTTTGCCCTGAAATAGCTATCCCTGTCGCCATGATAATCGAGATGATCATGGCTCAGATTGGTAAAGATGGCAGAGTTGAAAACACAACCTGCGATCCTCTTCTGATCCAGGGCATGAGATGATACCTCCATGATCACCGAATCCGCCCCATCATCCCTCACCCTGGACAAAAACTCAGCTATGGTAACAGGGTCCGGCGTAGTAAGGGGTGCCTTTTCACTGTAATCACCAAAGGCGTATTCCACTGTCCCCATGATAGCAGGCCTGTGCCCGGTTGCTTCAAGCAGGGTCTTCAGTATAAAGGCTGTTGTTGTCTTGCCGTTAGTGCCGGTAACACCAATGAGGGCCAATTTCTCAGCAGGATTTCCATAAAATGAATGGGCGATGATCCCGGCAGCACCTCTCGCATCATGGACCGAAACCAGAACCGGTTGCTCTTTGCCGGAAAGGGACTGAAGAAATTCCTGAATAACCAATTCATGTCCCTTTTCAAGTATGATGGCAGCGGCCCCCCGCTCTGCTGCCTGCGGAATATATTCCGTAGCATCGGTGACAGTACCGGGAACTGCGATAAACAGATCACCCGGCGCAGCCTTCCTGGAATCAGTCACCACGCCCATTATCAGAGGACGTTCAACATCACCGTGCAGTATCGTATATTCTCCTGCGTGTTCCAGGAGCTCCTTGAGACGTTTTCCTGCCATATCCTTTTTCAGTAAGAGCTTTATTTTTTATCCGTAATGCTATTCCTTCTATGAACGGGTCCGGGGAAATATCCCCTTGGATCCTCCATGATTCACTCAAAAATCAGGCCATTTTCCAGTGTTCTGTATCAAAAACTTTTGGCAGATGAAGACTGAAAGAGGGAATTCCAGAGGTCTCACCTCTCTATCCCTTGGCTCAATCTGAAAAGTCATTCTTTCAGTCCATTGAGCAGTAGAGAGACCGGTCAGCTTCTGTCCTGTTTGCCATACACCCGGCAAAGAGTCCCAGGCCCGAGAGGTGTGCCTGGTGCAGGGAGCTGGGAAACAACCCTACCTGTTCCAATAATCTCCGCCTTGTCACAAACGGACTGAATTATCTCAAAGGCATGTCGAAGGCTCTGCCCTGAAAGATCAGGCATCCTGCCCCTGTCCAGGCCCTGCGGGATCTTGCGACCATGGGAACTACCCGCGGCTGTTGTGCTCTCTTTGGAGACCGTATCCACAGCCATGGAGCCTGTAGCCACCTCATCTGCATATATCAGGAGAGATCTGCACCTGCCCAATGTGCCTCTCCTGATCCGTGGATCGTGAACTGTATCCCAAAGTACGGATATCAATGCGATCCGTGGCTCTTTGACTGGCCAGAAACCCATGCTCAATACCTCAAAACCCTTATCCTTTCTCACAGAGGCGCAAGCCAATCCGGTAGAACTGGATAGAAGAGCCCGGAGATCCGGAAATTTCTTTTTTGGGGCCGCAGCCAGGGAGTTATCCCCGGCTTCTGAAGATAGCTTAGGCGGGTTGCTCCCTGTTTTCGCCAATATTGTAGGCTGTAATCCGTTGTTATTGGTGAGAAGCCTGCTGAAGGCCACCAGAATCTGTAAGGGAGTGGCCTTGATACCGCTCCGGGCCTGGATATGGAGATCTGAACCAAACTTGCTGGGAACAGAGCCCAAGGCCTCGTCTGGGAGCTCAACTCCAG
>JALSKY010000146.1 GCA_026988585.1 Deltaproteobacteria bacterium | reverse complement strand
GAATAAACTATGGGCCAATGGGTGTGGTCTATACCGCTTCCGATTCTGCTGACATGAGGAGGTCGCACAATTTTACAAGAGATACAGTTGCCAACTGGAGGCCTCGCTATGTTTATGTGGACAAGGACTGGACCGGTACCGAGACCGGGCTGAGCGCAAATCCGTTCAACACCATAAGCGAAGGGGTTGATAAGATCGGCAGGTTTGCCACTGGAGCAAGGCTCTACATAACGCCTGGGTTCTATTCAGGCAGTGGTAACTATCCGCTGATCATAACCAAGCCCATGACTATATATCCCTGGGGTTCAGGGGCCATAACCATTGTTCCTTGAGTTGGTGCTTCTTACAGGAGCGGAAGGCTTATTACAGACAAGGTTCCAACATCCCAGGGGCATATCAAGGAGGTGTAAGATGGAAAAGCTAAAGCATCTTTTTGTGATCTCTCTGTTGCTTCTGGTTTTACCGGCCCCCTTCTTCACAAGCATGAGTCTTGGGGCTGAGGGTGACCGTGTCTGGATAAACCCTGCAGCAACACCACGGGAGGAGCAGAACCACGTAAGGATAATAAGTGACGGTAACGGGGGAGCCATTCTTGTATGGCAGGACAACCGCAATGAACATTGGGGTGATGACAACTGGGATATATATGCCCAGCGTATCGATGCCAGTGGCAACGCTGTCTGGGGTTCAAATGGGATAGCCATTGCTGCAGGAGATGAAGACGAAGTCCTGCCTGAGTTGGCCCCAGATGGCTCAGGCGGTGCCATAATCGCATGGAAGAGGGGTAGCTCCATATTTGTTCAGCGTATCGACTCCAGCGGTTCCATTCTCTGGACTCCAGGCGGGGTTGAGGTGGCAAACAACTCATCTGTTGACAGCCTGAATCCAATAGCCATCGATTCTGAAGGCAGGGGCGGGGCGTTCATAGCGTTCCGTACGGCCCTGGGCATAAGGTGTGCCCGGGTGGAGAGTGATGGCAGCCTTGCCTCACCTGGTATAAACGGGATCGACCTTGGCGCAGGTGCAGTGATGTATGGAGGCCCTGCCCTGGCAGCGGTAAAAAGCAGCCTGCCAGGCTCAAAGAGTGCCTTTGTTGTGATGTGTGACGGTTTTTGTGCCAGGGTACAGAAGGTCTCTACTGATTTTTTTTCAGGAAACCTTGTGCTGCCTTGGGGAACTCCAAAGAATTTGAGCTGCGATCCCCGTCGTGAAGCAAGACCGGATATAGCCCTTGATGGAGATGGAGGCGCCTTTATCACGTGGGCCAGGCAAAGAGATCCTGTAGGAGATCCTGCCGGAAACCATGTTGTAGCCCAGCACATAGATTCTGATGGAAACGCCCTTTGGGCAGCAAATGGTCTTATCCTGGTGGATTCATCCATTGTGGGGGGAAACGATGAGTGTTGGAGAAGTTACGAGGTGATCCCATCCATAGCTGCAGATGGGCTTGGCGGCGCAGTGGTTGCCTGGAACGACTGGCGAAACCAATCAACTTGGCCTGGTGGAAACGATGACATCTATGTCCAACGAATTGATCATAACGGTTCACCTGTATGGACTGCCGGCGGCATATCCGCCTGGTACTATCCCGGCGGCAGCCAGAGAAGACCAAAAGTTGTGACAGATGGCGCTGGAAGATCCCTTGTAGTGTTTCAAGACATGGGTATGGGAAACTGGGACATAATAGGGGTCAAACTGGATAGAGACGGATCGAGATGGAGCGCTTATAAATCCTATATCTACTATGACGGCATGGATGGTGAGGATCAGATTAATCCGGTAGTCGCCTTCAATGGCTCAGGTCCCTCGCCTACTGGTGCTATAGTGGCATGGGTTGATAAACGGGATGATGAAGGGGATATTTATGCAACAAAAATCGAACTTATCTATCCAAAGCCGGACCTGGTAATAGCTTCCATAAATTTTGATCCTGTTATCCCTGATCCCAATCAACCCTTTGGCGTTACCATCAGGGTGAGAAATGAAGGGCCTGCTCCAACAAACCGGGGTTTTTATGTGGGGCTGGACGGTCTCCAAGACGGGCTGTTTATGGATAGTTGCTACATCAATGATAACCTTTCCCAATGGGAAGAGGCTGAGTGTACCGTCACCTATGACAATGGGAAGCCTTTTGGCTCATATATTGTCACAGCCTATGCAGATGGCCATGCATCAGCCATGTACAATGATCTCATAGACGAATCTGTCGAGAACAACAATTCCCGTTCAACCACCCTGAGAGTAACCGAAAAAAAGGCCGATTTTGATTGCGACCAGGATGTTGATGGCAAGGATCTCCAGGAATTCATTGATAACTATTATGTAATTTGTAACGTCAATGAGTACTGCCCCTGGGACCTGGATGGAAGCAGACGGGTGGATGGTGATGACCTGGCTATCCTGGCAGGAGAGTTTGGGCTTTAACAGATCCAGGCCTTAGCAGGAGAATAGGGGGATGGGGCAATAACTGCATAATTCCGGCTTGAGTCAATGGGAACCCACCATCCCCTTTTTCCATTGGCACTTCCTGCTCAAGGTTACAATAGGTAATAATCTTCGCTTTAAATCGTCACCGTTGATAAAAAATAATCTGCACATCAACAAAATATCCAGTCTTTTCCGGGAGTTTCCCATTTGCCAGTGGGTGGGTGGGAAGTGTCTGTATCTGTCGAGCGAAGCGGGTGGTTAAAGATAAAATCAGTTAATATCGCACTATGCAAAAAATGTTGTGGTTCTTGTTACTACTCTTGCATCCTTACGGAATCTGATGAATCCGGGACCATCAACGTACCAGAGTCATTGAGATAAACCGAAACCATCCGGTACCTGCCCATCTGTCTTTTTTGCCTGATTGACCTGGGCTCTCAGCATACTTAACCTTTTGAAAAGGGATCTTTTTTCTCTCGTTGAACAGTTCCTCTCCCTCTGACATGAATGGAGATCATAATGATGAATCGCCTTGCAGATGAAAGCAGCCTCTATCTGAGGCAACATGCATATCAACCTGTCCACTGGTATCCCTGGTGTGAGGAGGCCTTTGATCTTGCGCGCCAACGCTCCTGTCCTGTTCTGATATCCATTGGTTATTCAGCCTGTCACTGGTGTCATGTCATGGCCAGGGAGAGCTTTCAGGATCAGGAGATTGCGGAGACACTCAATAAAAATTTTGTGAGTATAAAGGTTGATCGGGAGGAGCATCCAGAGGTGGACTCCATCTATATGCTGGCATGTGAAGTGGCTACCGGTTCAGGCGGGTGGCCCCTTACGGTGTTTGCCCTGCCGGATGGGGCTCCATTCCTGGTTACAACCTATCTTCCTCCAGACAGTTACAACGGCCGGATGGGATTTCGTCAGCTAATAGAACAGATTTCAATGGCCTGGACCCGCCATCCTGAAAAGATTCAGCAGGCAGGTAAACAGTTTCTCGCAGCCATGGACAAGGTGGAGTTCTATCTGCCTGATAATATAGAACCCTCTGCCGTGATAAAGGATGCCCTGAACAGGATGGCCACCGAGTTTGACCATGAGTTCGGGGGCTTTGGTCATGCCCCCAAGTTCCCATCGCCCCTGCGGCTTCTGTTTCTTTTGAGCTGTTGCAGAGGCAGTGGGGAGCTCGGGCCTGAAGATAGAAAACAGGCAGGAGAGATGGCATTCTCCTCCCTGTCTGCCATGAGATATAGCGGGCTTTTTGACCATGTAGATGGAGCTTTTCACAGATACTGTGTGGATCAGGCATGGAAGGTGCCGCACTTCGAAAAGATGCTGTATGACCAGGCTCTTATGATGATGGCTTATGCTGAGGCCTATGAGATTTCAGGAGAGCCCTATCTTGCAGATACAGTGGACCGGATATTCTCCTATCTCCAGGAGAGAATGCTATCTCCGGATGGCCTGTTCTATTCGGCAGAGAGTGCAGAAAGTCAGGGGGAGGAAGGGGTCTTCTATTCCTACGGATGGAGTGAGCTGGAACAGATTCTCGCTCCTGATCAAATGAAGCTGTTTGCAGAGTATTTTTCCCTGGATCCTGATGGCAACTATTTTGATGAGGCCACAGGAGTATCCACCGGGAGGAATCTGCTCCATCCCGTAGGCCCGCCTGAATTCTTTGCAAAGGAGAAGGGGCTGTCTCCAGAGGAGTTTTCCCGCTTTCTCAGGGATGCAATGACCGGTCTGAAGCAGGCTCGGGATCTCAGGATCAGGCCTGACAGGGATGAAAAACTCATGGTGGACTGGAACAGCTTGGCAGCCATGGCCCTGGCACGTTCAGGAACCATTCTGGATCGTCCGGATCTTCTGAAGGCTGGCCAACGGGTCATGCAAAATATGGTGGAGCGGGGTTTCAGCAACTCCCGACTCCTGCATCTCATTGACGCCAAAAGAACTATACCAGGCCTTCTTGAGGACTATCTGTTTATGGCTGTAGCTGCGCATGAGCTCTGGTTGGCTACCGGAGATGATCTCTATGGCGGAATGAGAGAACAGTTGCTCAGTGATGCTGCTCACATCTTTCCATCGGGTAAGGCCGGCACTGATCTGTTGAGACAGGTGCCTAAGGATTACCAGCCTCCACTGTTTTATGAATACATTCCCATTTTTGACGGGGCTGTCCCTTCAGGTAACGGGATGTTGGCTTTGCTTTTTGCCCGAACAGGGCAGCATAAGAATGCAATCAAGGTGATGGAGGCTGTGGGCAAACAGATGCAGACTATGCCTGGACAGTTCCCCTCCATGCTTCTCGCCCTTGTGGAAATATATGGTAACAAGCCATGAGCAAGACAGTTCAGACCATACATCTCTTTCTCCTCAAGGCCCATGACCGGCGTAGTGCTGAAGAAAGGCTTCTGACCTTTTTGGATAGATATGATCTCATACATTTCGACTCTGTGAAAGTAACCCGATCTATCTGCATGGCACATGACAAAACCGGTTTTTTACAGACTGTTGACAGGGGGATATCTGAAAACAGGAAATGGCTGGCAGAGGCCGTAACCTTCCTGGAACAGGAGGGGTTTGAGGCTGTCCGGGACCTGAATGATCTCCCCCAGGGATACCTGTCAAAGCATCTGCATGAGATAGTCCATTTTCTTGATGGCTTCTTTGGGATCGATTCCATGTTCTACAACATGGAGGAGGGATCTCACGGGATCAGCAGACTCCTTAAAGAGGAGATGAAACAGGCCCCTGAGCTTTTCTGGTTGCTGGAAACAGAGGCCTGTACAGGCCGGCCTGGTTTCCTTTTTGAAAAACTGAAGATGATGTAAAATCAACTGTAAAAACAGAGGAAAATGGGACTTATAATAGAGTTGAACCATCTCCTGTCCTGTTTCTCGGTGTGAAGGGACAATGTTGGAACATATCCTCTGGAGATCTTCTCAAAAACACTGGAGGTTCCCATGTCTTCCCAGGTGAAAGAGATTGTCAAAAGACTCAGGCCCAGCCTCTCCCTTGGCGAGTATGGAAAGGTTTATTCCGATACCAGCAGGTTTATGGAGATATCGTATGGGGATATCATAGAACTGGATGGCAACCACTATCTGGTATTGCGGGATGAGGCAGAGCGGAGTTTCGGTATCGAGGACCCCAAGTACTGGGTAAAAAGGACTATTCTGCTGGAGACCGGTGAGAGGAAGATTCTCAAGCTTGCTTTTTTTGAGAAGTTCGATCTCAAACTGGGCTCACTGAAGATCCCTTGTTACAGGAGCCCCAAGAAGGAGGCCAGGATACTGGATCTTGTGCAACGGGATATGCGATTCATGCAGGGAACCTCAACACGTGATGAGGCTGGCAATCTGGTGCGGATCATAGATATAGTCAGTGGGAAGAGGTTAGACACTCATGTATTTGAGATCGATGCGGATCACGAGAGATATTTCCATGAGATTTTCCCAACTGTGCTGGAGAAGTTCATGGAATCCTGCAGGGCAATCAAGTTTCTCCATGACCATGGAGAGATTCATGGGGATATACGGCGGGATCATCTCTGGATAGAGAACAGGACCGGCCTGTACCGCTGGATAGATTTCGACTATGCCTACAACTTTCAGGAAAACCCCTTCGGGTTGGATATATTTGGGCTGGGAAGCCTGCTCATATTCCTGACAGGGAAAAATCTCTATACTCTGTCCAACCTTGAGCAGGCAGGGCTCGATCCTGCCCTGGCTGAACGTTTCAAACCTGAAGATTTCTCCCTGCTCTACAGCAACCGGATAGCCAATCTCAAGAAGCTGTTCCCCTATATCCCGGAAAGTCTCAATTTTGTGTTGCTGCACTTCTCCAAGGGGGCAGAGCTGTTCTATGAAACAGTAGACGAGTTTCTGGATGACCTGGATCGCGCCCTGTCTGATATAAAGAAAGGGATCTGCCTGATATAATGGTCTTTTGTTGATTTCTCCATGCAGGAGGGAGGAAGAGATGGATATTCAAAAAAACGCAAAAAGGATTCTGGTTTCCTTGGACGGCTCTGAAAATGCTTTGAGAGGCATCGATTATCTTGCCTCTGTAATAGGCAAGGGGAAGGGTTTTTTTATCAGGATAATCACCGTGGACAAGGAACCCTCCCGGGATCTGTTCCCAGATGAAACATCCTGGCAGCAGGCAAGGGAGCAGAAGTATGAACGTGCCCAGACTATTGTTGCAGAAGGTATGGAACGGCTCAGGATGCTTGGGACAACAGATGCGGACCTGGATACCAAGGTAGTAAGGTGCAAAGGCCCTGGAATCGCTCAGGCCATAATAGAGGAGCAGTCTTCAGACAACTTTGGCACTGTTATTGTGGGAAGGCGTGGTGTCTCCAAGGCCGAAGAATTTCTTTTTGGCAGTGTGTCCAATAAAATTGTCCACTATGCCAGGGATTGCACGGTATGGGTGATTCAGTAACAGGAGCAAGGGGTCTATGCAACCTGATAGCCTTTGATGATGCCCCTTTTGACAGAGGCAGCCGGGCCTCTGTTCCCTTGGTGGGTGTAGTCTATGCGTCCCTCCGTCTTGATGGCGTAGTCCTCGGCAGGATAAGACAGGATGGCAAGAACTCCACCAGGGAGATCATCCGGATAGTGTCTGAGAGCCGTTTCAATGGACATATCAACCTGATAATGCTGGACGGAGTGGCCTTTGGAGGTTTCAACGTGGTGGATGTCCGGAGGTTGCACAGGGAGCTGGAAAGGCCTGTGATTGTAGTAACCAGGAAGAAGCCGGATATGGATGCCATCAGGTCTGCCCTTGAAAGACGAATAAGCTCCGGCAGGAGAAAATGGCAGCTTATAGACGCTCTCGGTCCTATGGAACGGTGTTGTGATTGCTGGATCCAGAGGGTGGGACTGGATTTTGAACAGGCCAGTGAAGTCATAAGATTTTTTTCCGTTCATGGTAAAATTCCTGAGCCTGTCAGGGTTGCACATCTCATAGCCGGGGCTATTGGCCGCGGTGAAAGCCGTGGACGCGCTTGAGTTACAGATTTGCTGTTGAGTCCTTTTTTCCTATCCCTCTTCCTCTTTTTCCTTGCACTCTGCTATGCAGAATTTCCTCTGCTTGACAACGATTTTTCTCTGACTTATGAATGGCGGTTATTGGTATAGAGATCCAGCCTGCTCAGGGGTAGATGATCTGATCTGTGGTTATGAATCTGGAGAATGTGAGTGTTATGTCAGATGCAGTTGCAACAGTGCTGCCTGCTGATTTTGAGGCAGGAGCTGTAGAGGCAGGAATAAAATACAGTGGACGTTTGGATCTGGGAGTCCTGTTTTCCAGAAGGCCCTCAGTGGTTGCAGGCACCTTTACCAGAAACAGGGTTAAAGCAGCTCCTGTCCTGGATGACATAACCCTTTTACGTTCCAGTAGAAAAGGTTATCAGGCAATTGTGGTGAATAGCGGCAATGCAAATGCCTGTACAGGAGAGCAGGGGCTGAAGGACTCTGCTGCCATGAGGGAGGCTGCAGCAAAGGCCCTCTCTATCATGCCTGAGCAAGTTCTGGTATGTTCAACAGGCGTCATAGGCCAGCCCCTTCCCATGGATAGGATCATCGCAGGCATATCTTCTGCCTGTGCCCGGTTGCAGGCAGATAGTGCCGGACTGGCCCATGTGGCCAGTGCCATAATGACCACAGACACACGGCCTAAGGTGGTTACAGCCGGTCTCGAGCTGGGCGGGGCCAGGGTATCCGTCACCGGTATTGCCAAGGGGGCCGGCATGATCGCCCCGGATATGGCACCACATGCCACAATGCTCTCTTTTATAATGACGGACGCTGAGGTTGAACCCAATCTCTTACAGTCCATGCTGAATCAGGCAGTGGATGGGAGCTTTAACAGTATTACTGTGGATGGGGATACCAGCACCAATGATACTGTCCTGCTCATGGCAAATGGGGCCTCTGGACAGCCGGTGGTTGCGGACTCCCTGTCTTCTGAACAGTTTTTCCATGCACTTAATATGGTCTGTTGCAAGCTGGCCAGAATGATAGTGGAGGATGGGGAGGGGGCCACCAGGTGTGTAGAGATCCAGATAACCGGGGCCAGAGCCAGGAGTGAGGCCAGGGCGGCTGCCAAGGTCATTGCAGAATCTCCCCTTGTAAAGACTGCCATCTATGGACGTGACCCAAATTGGGGGAGGATCGTTGCTGCAGCCGGCAGGTCCGGCGCAGAACTGGCCCCTGAGCGACTCTCTCTCTGGTTCGATAATGTCCAGTTACTGGATAATGGGAACTTTTCGGGTGAAGGCGCAGAAGAGCAATGCAGGCAGGTAATGACCAGGAAGGCCTTTTCCATCCGGCTGGATCTCGGTGTCGGACAGGAGACTGCGTCTATGCTCACCTGTGACCTTTCAGTTGAATATATCCATATCAATGCGGACTACAGGACCTGAGCCATTTCTCCGGAAACAGCCGTAAGGTCTCATTTTGAATCCTCTATCGTTTTATTTGACGATGTTAATTTGCCTCCCCAATAAATAGCTGATAACTTCTGTCTGCAGATCTCTTTTTTGGGGGTAAAGAAAATTGTCGCCGAACAGGCCTGCTTCTGCCCGGGGCGATTTAGCCAACAGGGGCAGGAGACGGCTTCTGATAATAGAGGATGAAAAATCCGTTGCCAAACAGTTGAAGTGGAGCCTTGGCAAGGAGTATGCGATCACCATTGCCGGAGATCTGCCAGAGGCTGTTCAACACCTTGAGACAGGAAATTTTCCTGTAGCCCTTCTGGATCTCGGCCTTCCTCCCCATCCAGATGATCCAAGAGAGGACTTTTCCCTGCTTGAATCCCTCCCCAAAATCAGCCCTGAAACCAGGGTGATAGTGCTTACCGGAAATTCAGAGGAGGAAAACGCCATAAAGGCCATCTCCCTCGGGGCAGCGGATTTTTGTGAAAAACCGCCTGATCTCAAGGTGCTGAAGGTCGTCCTCCAGCGCACATTCAGGCTGCAGGAGCTCGAGGCTTCAAAGGCAAGGCTGGAGCTTCAGATGGAGTCCTCAGGCAGCCTTTGCGGCATGATAGGGATCAGCCCTGCAATGCAGCAGGTTTTTGCACTCATAAGGCAGGCGGCAGCCACGGATTATCCTGTTCTCGTAACAGGGGCCACTGGCACAGGAAAGGAGATGGCTGCCCAGGCAGTTCATCAGTTGAGCAGCCGTGCTTCAGGCCCCTTTGTCATTATCAACTGCGGGGCAATAGCTGAAAACCTGGTTGAGAGCGAGCTGTTTGGCCATGAAAAGGGGGCATTCACCGGGGCGGTAAACCGGCATGTAGGCAAGTTTGAGCAGGCAGACGGCGGGACAGTCTTTCTTGATGAGATCGGAGAGCTTCCCCTGTCCATGCAGGTCAAGCTACTGCGGGTGCTCCAGGAGTCCACCATTGATCGGGTAGGGGGCAGAAGGCCCATAAGCCTGGACGTGCGCGTCATAGCGGCCACCAACAGGGACCTCTATGACAGGATCAGGGATGGTCATTTCAGGGAGGACCTCTTCTTCAGGCTGAACGTATTCAATATCCATTTGCCGGATCTTTCGGAAAGGGGAGAGGATATCTGTCTGCTTGCCCAGCACTTTCTGAAACAGGAGGCGCGGGCCCTTGGAAGGGGCAGGCTCTCATTTGCACCGGATGCCTTGACAGCAATGTCTGAATACCCCTGGCCGGGAAACGTGCGTGAGCTTCAAAACCGTATAAGACGGGCTGTGGGCCTATGCAATGGAGACAGGATCGATGCAGCAGCCCTGGGCCTTGGTGCCAGCCCCCAGGAAGGGAATGGCAGGGACACGAGGCCGCCTACTTTGAGGGAAGCCAGGCTCGCTGCTGAAAGAGATGCGGTAACAAGGGCCCTTGCCCTTACAGGCCACAACATAAGCAGGGCAGCAAAACTCCTTGAGGTCAGCCGCCCAACCCTCCATGACCTCATAAAAAAGCTCGGGATAGATCTGAAAAAGGAAAAGTAGGGCAGGATCCTGCTGATGACTGCTGCCCCTGCGCCTGGGTTTGCTAAAATACTGTCTGTTTCGTTGGCAACAGAAGGGATCTTCCTGAGTGTCGAAAAATTTTACATTCTCTCTATGGCAAGTATAGATCTGCATCTTTCAGGCAGATAGCCTCACTGCAGGGGGAGTTCAGGTGAACCACTCTCGCAGCTATGCGCGGTTACAGGCTGTAACACCGGCCTGTAGCCAGTGCATTGTACACGGGTTCACACGGCCCTGTCCCATGAGATCCCTTCCCGGACAGCTCGTGCCCCAACAATGCCTGTCGAAAAATTTTACACAGACAGACAAGGCAGGTGTAATCAACCTTTTTGTTTGAGAATATGTTTGTAATATCAATATATTATATTCTTGGCACACCTCCTGCTTATAAATTAAAAGAAATCCATTAAAAAGGAGGAGAAAATGAAGAAGCTGTTGCTCTTTTTAAGTGCTGTTATGTTGGTTGCAGGAGTAGTGGGGAATGCAGGGGCGATAACTTTTACTGATACGCAAGATCTTAATGTAACAATCGGAGAAGGTCCTTTCGCCCAGATTGTCTTGGGAGATACTTATACCTACACACACAACACTCCGAATGACTTTGAAGTGCCGTGGGACATTGTAAACAGTGCGACACTGGAGATTTCAGGTTATTGGATTGATGACAACGATGATCAGGTGGAGGTTAATGGTCAATTGGTAGGGACATTAACTGAAGGCGGCGAGTACGGGTTGACCTGGGGTTGGACATGGTACGATAATCCTTCAATTACAACCTTAGATATCTCATCTGCTTTTGATACCTGGACCAATGGAGATCTTCTTCAGATCTCAATCACGGCAGACGGCAGCTTGGGGGATGGAATACTTGAACTTTCTCAGTCCGTTTTTACTTTGGACTATGAGAATCGTACCGCCCCGGTCCCTGAACCTGGAACAATTCTGCTCATGGGTGTAGGGCTGCTGGGAATAGCCGGTTACAGCAGGAAGCGCTTGGCCAAGAAGGATTAGATTCTGCAGATCAACATAAGACAATAACAATTTGAAGTAATTCACAAAAATCCCTGCATGGCCAGGCCCTGCGGGGATTTTTTTGTCCCTTTCCCCCTCATTCTTTTCTACACCATCTGAACAGCCGGCCAGACAGGCTGTAAAATTATCCGACACCCCTGAAAAATAGAATCCGGGACAGCTTGAAGAAAGAAATTTGCATACCACCTTTTACTTGACAATTAGATGATTTCTTGAAACGGTTCCTCAAAAAAAGAGTTTTCGAGAGAAATGACTGAGAAAAAGGAGTGTTTTGTTGCAGCCCTGGACCTTGGTTCACAAACCTTCAGGCTTGTAATAGCGAAATGTTGCAATAATTCCTGTGAGATCGTGGCGTCAGGTCGAGAAAATGTGCGTCTGTTCCAGGGCATGGGGAGAGGCAGGGAGTTGACCAAAGAAGCCATTGACAGAGGAATCCGGGCGCTGAAAAATTTCAGGAAACAGATGGATGAACACCATGTACAACGGTTCTCCGCCATATCAACAGAGGTGTTGAGACGGGCCGCTAACAGCCACCATTTCCTGAAACTTGCAGAAGAGCAGGCGCATATCCCAATCCAGATAGTTCCTTGGGACAGGGAGGCAGCCCTGGCTGCAAAAGGGGCTCTGGAATCCATAAAGCCCAACCAGACTCTTACAGGCATATCTGCCATCATAGACGTTGGCGGTGGCAGCAGTGAAATCATAATCACACGCCATACGCAACCCTTGGCTGCTGTGAGCATACCAGTTGGCGCAGTATCCCTCTCTGAAGAGTTGCAACTGTCTGACAGGCTTTCCGCAACCCAGGTGCAGGAGATGGAAAAATTTCTCTCAAACCTGCTGAAGGAATCTGCCGAAACTGCACTGATCAACCAACTGAAGGCCCACTCTCTTGTCAGCCCGGATCAACCCTCTCTCCATTCACTGAAAATTGACCAGGTTATTGCTACTGGAGGCACAGCCACCACTGCCGCAGCTGTAATGCATGAGATGACCTGTTACGACCCTGAAAAGATAAGAGGCAAAACTCTTACCACTGACCAGTTAAAGAGATTGATGGAAGAAATCGGCTCCATTCCTCTGGGAAAAAGATATGAGATCCCCGGTCTGGAGCCTCAAAGGGCAGATATCTTTCCTGCAGGGCTTGCAATTCTCAGGGCAATTGCACTAATCTTAGGAATTCATCAGGTTGTGATAAGTGACGGGGGCATCCTTCTCGGGCTGCTCCTGGAAACAATAGAAAAGGAGTGTAAAACCCATGCTCAACCATCCTGTGCCAGAAGGCTATACATTTGACGACCTGCTGCTTGTCCCAGCCCATTCAAGTATCCTTCCTGCAGAGGTGGAGATCTCTGCCCAGCTCACCCCGGCCATCCGGCTCAACATTCCCATAGTCAGTGCTGCCATGGACACGGTTACCGAGGCTGATACTGCCATAAGCCTGGCCCGTGAAGGAGGCATTGGCATTATCCATAAAAACATGCCGATAAAGCGGCAGGTCAAGGAGATAGAAAAGGTCAAGAAATCGGAAAGTGGCATGATCGTGGATCCGGTTACCGTAACACCGGAGCACAAGCTGTGGCAGGTGCAGGAGATAATGAAAGAGTATCGCATATCCGGCGTTCCTGTTGTGGTTGGCAATAAACTGGTGGGTATCGTTACCAACAGGGATCTGAGATTCGAGACCAACATGGACCAGGAGGTAAAAAACGTAATGACCTCCAGGAATCTGGTCACTGCCCCTGTGGGAATAACCCTGGAAGAGTCCAAAGAACTGCTACATCAACACAGAATAGAAAAACTTCTGGTAGTCGATGAGGTTGGCAACCTGAAGGGGCTGATAACCATCAAGGATATTGAAAAGATCAAAAAATATCCAAATGCCTGCAAGGACGACCTTGGCCGTCTCAGGGTAGGAGCTGCCATCGGGGTAGGTCCCAAGCGCATAGAGCATGCGGAGGCCATTTTGAAGGCTGGTGTGGATGTAATAGTAGTGGATTCGGCCCACGGTCATTCACAAAACGTCATAGATACTGTAAGAGAGGTAAAATCCACCTTTACCGATGTCCAGATAATTGCAGGCAATGTTGCAACCGGGGAGGCAGCAAGGGCACTGATAGAGGCAGGAGCCGATGCAATAAAGGTAGGAGTAGGGCCTGGTTCCATCTGCACCACAAGAATCGTTGCCGGCGTCGGCATGCCTCAACTGACTGCGGTTCATAACTGCGCGGTGGTAGCCAATGAGTTCGGCAAATCTGTGATCGCAGACGGCGGCATAAAATTCTCCGGTGATCTTACAAAGGCCATCGGTGCAGGGGCCCACTGCATAATGGTGGGAAGCCTCCTGGCTGGCACGGATGAGAGTCCTGGAGACCTGGAGCTTTACAAAGGACGCCAGTACAAGGTTTACAGGGGAATGGGCTCCATTGGTGCCATGAAGGAGGGGAGCAGGGACCGCTACTTCCAGGACGATGTAAAGGCAGTATCCAAACTTGTACCTGAAGGGATAGAAGGCAGGGTACCATATCGAGGCCCTCTCTCTGCCACCATCTATCAGTTGATAGGAGGCCTCAGATCAGGCATGGGCTATCTCGGCTGCAGGACCATTGAAGAGCTGAGACAAAATGCCAGGTTTGTAAGGATCACCCCAGCCGGTCTCAGGGAAAGCCATGTGCATGACGTGATAATCACCAAGGAATCACCAAACTATTGGGTGGAAAGCTGATTTCTCTATTGGGAGGTAACAGGCCAAACACTCATAGAACTGGAAAAATTCCAATATCCTCTTGCATTTTTGTAGCCTGGGGATTATAAAGCTGTGTTCCTGCATCTTTCAACTGCTTGCTCTCTTCAGAATTATAGTTTGCAGGCCTGCTCCATTCACTTCATATCCAATGAGCGAGGGGCAAAAGGCATAAAATAAAACTGCGGGAAAGCAACCATAACACAAATAAAAGAAACTGAAATTATCGAGAATCGAGAGAGGAACAAAAAAAATGGCCAAAGTTTGCGATATCTGCGGAAAGGGACCGGTAACCGGATGTAATGTCAGCCACGCAAACAACCACACCAAAAGAAGGTGGCTGCCCAATCTTCAGAGCGTGCGTGTCCATATCGGGGGCGGCAGGACCAAAAAGATGAAGGTCTGCACCCGCTGTATCCGTTCAAACAGGATTGAAAAACCGATAATCAAACCGAAAAAGAGCCAGGAAGAGGCCGTTTAGAACTTTAATTAACCACGATTACGTCTCATCAAAAACTACACTTAAAAAAGTGAGTAAATAGAAACCCTGGAATAGAAAGGCCCTGAAAAGAGAAAAACTCTTTTCAGGGCCTTATCAGCTTCCATTCCGGCTGTTCACTCAACTCTCTGAAGCTATCCGTTCTACCCGCAGAACCCCATCCACCCGCTTGATCCCGGACATCACCTTGTTAAGATGCTGTCCATCCTTTACCTCCACGGTAAATGTAAAGAATGCACTATTATCCAGCCTTGTGGTAACCTTGGCCTCGAGAATATTTGCCTCTGCAGCACTGATGGCATTACTCACAGAGGCCAGCATCCCCTTCTTGTCAGCAGTGGTCACGTTTATCTTGACCGGATAGAGGGTATCCTCTTCAGGGGCCCATCTAACCTCTATCGTCCTGTCTATCTCAAGATTTGCCACATTGGGGCAGTCTTCCCGGTGGACAGTCACCCCGCGCCCCCTGGTGATATAGCCCACAACATCATCACCAGGAACAGGGGTACAGCACTTTGCCAGATGGATCATAATATCTTCATGTCCATGGATGGTTATCCCCTCCCCTGCTCCTTTCCCGCTGCGGCCTTTGCGGGCAGGGGCCTCCTTGAGATCCTCATACTGTTCCTGTTCCGGAGGGGCCGCACCCGGCTTCAATTTTAGAAAGCGGCCAACTACCTGGGCAGGTGATATCTTCCCGTAACCGATAC
>JALSKY010000145.1 GCA_026988585.1 Deltaproteobacteria bacterium | reverse complement strand
CTGTTGTATGTTCCGCCGCCCTCCATGTTCACAAGGAGTGGAAGCAGTTGGTGTGCAGATTGGATGCTGACGGGTTCGAACCGGAAGAGATCGCCAGGATCTTCTCAGATCCTGCCATCTCTTTCGATTTCAGGGTGATGCCCAGGAAACTCACCCATAATGAGAACAATCTTTATTATGACAGGTTTCTCAAAAAAGATAGAATAGCCAGGGCCAAGGCCTTTTTGAAGAAACATAACGAATTGTTGAAAAAGGTGGAGCAGACATACGGTGTTCCAAAGGAGGTGATCGTTTCCATCCTGCTGGTGGAGACCGATCTCGGCAGATATCTTGGGGCAGGTCCAGCCGTAAGGATACTGGCCAGCATGGCCATATCAGACTCTCCTGAGATGGTGAACAGATATCTCCCTCCAGAGCTGAGAGGTAAAAAAAAGACATTGGCCAGAATGAAAAAAAAGGCAGGCTGGGCCTATGATGAATTGAAGGAGCTCATTCATTATTCTATGAATAACGGCTTGGACATATTGAAGATAAAGGGCTCTATTTTCGGAGCCATTGGAATATGTCAGTTCATGCCCAGCAATGCAAACAAGCTTGGAGTGGATTTTGATGGTGATGGCAGGGTGGATCTCTTCTCTCTCCCGGATGCTGTAGCCAGTACTGCAAATTATCTGACCCATCACGGCTGGAAAGATAGTACTGATAGTAAAGAGCAGTATAGGGTGATTTTGCGTTATAACTACAGCAGGCCCTATGCTCAGACCATTCTCAAGGTGGCAGACACCCTCAAGACCACCTGAGATCCCTGCCTAATTTTTTATTGTATAGCCTGATGAATCAGGAGATCTTATACCCCAGAGTGCCTGTTACAGAGCTTGAAAGGCGTGTTAGGGCCTTTCAAGCCAGGTTGCAGAAAGAAGGAATAGCCCTATCCGTTATCAGGCAGAATGCGGATCTCTTCTATTTCTCCGGCACTGTTCAGGATGCCCATCTGTTAATCCCTGCCTCCTCGCAGCCGGTGATGCTGGTGTGGAGGTCTGTGGCACGGGCACGAAACGAGTGTCCTCATCTTTTGGTGAAAAATCTGCCTGGTTTCAGCAGTCTGCCCAGATTATGCCGAGAGCTTGGCATATCTTACGGGGCCTGCCGCATCGGGCTGGAACTGGATATCCTGCCAGCATCTCTCTTCATGCTTTACAGTAACAAAATCTGGCCGCAAGCAGAGCTGGTGGATGTCTCTGCCATGATTCGTGAGATGAGGATGATAAAAACTCCTTGGGAGGTTGGCTGTATTGAGCAGGCCTGCGCCATGGCGGATCATGCAATAGATCAAGTACAAGGAGTGTTGAGGCCAGGAATTACAGAGCTTCAGCTCGCCGCTGCCATAGAGGCGGTAATGAGGGCCAATGGTCATCCTGGTCTCCTGCGCATGAGGGCATGGAATCAGGAGATAGGTATGGGACAGGTAGTCTCTGGTTCTGCAGCACTACAGCCTTCCTGGACCAATACTCCTGTGGGAGGTCTGGGGCCTTCTCCTGCCTTTGGGATGGGAGCCAGCCACCGAATTCTTGAAAAGGGGGATATTGTCAGTGTTGATCTCGGAGGCTGGCATAACGGTTACTGTTCTGATGAGACAAGACCTTTCTCTGTTGGCCCTCCTGACAGAACTGTGCATAGCAGTTTTGAACTGGTGCTTGAGATTATGGAGGAGATGGAAGAGATGCTCAGGCCTGGAGTAATAGCTGAAGAACTTTATGATAAAGCTGTCGAGATGGCTGCCAGGGCAGGAGTGGCAGATCGTTTCATGGGGCTTGCTCCTGAACAGGTCAGCTTTGTGGGACATGGTCTTGGTCTGGAACTGGATGAATACCCCTTTAT
The DNA here is from genome assembly GCA_026988585.1 of Deltaproteobacteria bacterium. Taxonomy (GTDB): domain Bacteria; phylum Desulfobacterota; class Dissulfuribacteria; order Dissulfuribacterales; family QOAL01; genus JALSKY01. The sequence continues at coordinate 407 of JALSKY010000145.1, read as the reverse complement.
CTCCAAAAACAGCAGTATGGTAATCCAGCCAGGGATGGTGGTGGCCTTAGAGCCCAAAATTTTTCTGGAGGACAAGGGTGTGGTTGGCCTTGAGGATACCTTTCTCATTACGGACAACCGCTGCCGCAGGCTCACTCTGAGTTCGAGAAGGCTTATTGAGGCATAAGGATCTAAACCAGAATGAACATATAACGGTGTAAAATAGTTATTTGAATCAGATAGATATCTCCTTTTCTGTTGGCGCACCTGATCTAAGTTTCACGCCTGTTTTTTCCTTAAACAATCATAACAATTCTTCTGTTAGCAACAAATAAAGTTGACCGGTTTTTTGACAAATAAATTGTCCGGTTTTTGCCTTCTCTTTTTTCTTTAGGGAACCGCCCCGCCGGAGGCATTTCAGCCCTGCA
>JALSKY010000144.1 GCA_026988585.1 Deltaproteobacteria bacterium | reverse complement strand
CAGTAGGATGGACAACAAAATTGTACATTTAACAGGCAACAACAGAGAAAGTATCCAAAAAGTTTCAAGGAGCAGAAGATATGCCAAGGGTTAAAAGAGGTGTCAAGGCGCGGAGACGCCGTAAGAAAATCCTGAAGATGGCCAAGGGCTACAGGGGCGCAAGGAGCCGCTGCTACCGCCAGGCCAAAGACAGTGTGGAAAAGGGACTCTGTTATGCATACCGTGACAGAAGGGCAAAGAAGCGTTCCTTCAGGGCACTATGGATACAGCGCATCAACGCCGCCTGCCGTCTGAACGGTATCTCCTACAGCAAATTCATTGGCGGACTGAACAAGGCCGGTGTTGCCGTTGACAGAAAGATCATGGCCAATCTTGCAGTAACAGATCCAGGGGCCTTTTCAGCACTGGTGGACAGGGCCAAAGCAGCTATATAGTCCGGCAGCCGATTATTTGTTAAAATGCACAGGCCTGATAGACGGCAACGCCGGTCAGGCCTTTTTTTGTTTTGATCTCGGCTTAGGGTGCGGAAAAAGGACCGTTGTCAGGTATTCCCATCCGGCCAGACATCAGAATAACCAGGCAGGAACAGCCGCTCATGGAGAAGAGACTCAGGGAGATAGAGGAGGAGGCCCTGGCAGCAGTTCAGAATGCTGCCAAGGAGGAACTCGAGGAACTAAAGATCAGGTTCCTGGGACGCAAGGGGGAGCTCACAACCATTCTCAAGGGGCTGGGGTCCCTTCCGGCAGAACAGCGTCCCGTAATAGGCAAGCTGGCCAATATGGTCAAAAAGAGGGTGGAGAAGGCTATCAGCGAGAGGCTTCAAGCCCTTGCCTCCGGCTCTGGCCCTATGGCCATCCAGGGCTTTGATCCAACCCTTCCCGGGCGTGCCGGCTTTCCAGGGCACCTGCATCCCATTACAAAGGTGATGAACCAGGTCTGCGCCATCTTTGAGCGAATGGGATTCTCCGTTGCCCAAGGGCCGGAGATAGAGCTGGACTTTTATAATTTCGAGGCACTGAACATCCCTGCAGACCACCCGGCCAGGGATATGCAGGACACCTTCTACATAGACAGCAAGGTGCTTCTTCGCACCCATACCTCTCCAATCCAGATCCGCACCATGGAGAAGATATCACCTCCCCTCAGGATAATAGCGCCAGGCAAGGTATATCGCTGTGATTCAGATGTGACCCATACCCCAATGTTCCACCAGGTGGAGGGGCTCATGGTGGATCAGGGCATTGCCTTTGCCGATCTCAAGGGGATACTAACCCATTTTGCCCAGGAAATTTTCGACCCGAAAACAAAAGTGCGGTTCAGGCCCAGCTTCTTTCCGTTTACCGAGCCAAGTGCTGAGATAGACATTCAATGTGTCATCTGCAGGGGAGAGGGTTGCCGGGTCTGCTCCCAGACAGGATGGTTAGAGGTTCTTGGAGCCGGCCTGGTGCACCCGGCCGTGTTCAGGCACGTTGGGATAGACACTGAAAAATACAGCGGCTTTGCCTTCGGCCTGGGTATAGAGAGGATTGCCATGCTCAAGTATGGCATCAATGATATCCGGCTCTTCTACGACAATGATATGCGGTTCTTGTCACAATTTTAGCAGATCCCTCAGGCGGAAAAGATCATGTTAGTCCTTGAATCTTGGTTGAAAGAGTTTGTTCAATATGAGGCAACAGTTCAGGAGGTGGCGGAAGCCCTGACCCTGACAGGCCTTGAGGTGGAAGGCATAGAGCCTGCGTGGCCCTGGCTGGAGGCAGGCATGGCTGTCAAGGTAGTGGAAACAGAACCCCTGCCTGAAAGGGCCTGGATAAAACGGTGTATCGTAGAGACTGGCAGCAGCAGGATCCAGCTTGTGTGCGGAGCACCAAATGTCCGGGCCGGCATGGTAACAGCGTTCATCCCTGCTGGAACGGAGATGCCCGACGGCAAGGTGGTCAAGAAGGCCGAACTGTATGGCATCCCCTCAGAAGGCATGCTCTGCTCCGAGAAGGAGCTCTTTCTCGTGGGAGATCATTCAGGAATAATGGAGCTCGATACAGAGCCCGGGACAGATCTATCTACAGCCCTGAACTGCCAGGACACTGTCCTCGAGATCGGAATTACACCCAACCGGCCGGACTGTCTCAGCACTATCGGCGTAGCCCGGGAGGTGGCTGCCCTGTTCAAAAAAGAGCTCAACAGGCCCAGGATACCTGATCTGCCTGAACAGCTTGAGTCTGCCCTAAATATCCAGATTGCTGAACCTGATCTCTGCAGCCGTTACGCTGGCATTCTCATAGAGGGG
>JALSKY010000143.1 GCA_026988585.1 Deltaproteobacteria bacterium | reverse complement strand
TGCCATCTGGCCTGAAGTAACTTTGCTAATCGCCCATCCACCTGTGCACTGCACGATTTAAAAATGGAACAAACTCTTTTGCTGCAATTGAATTGCCTTCACTGCTTGGATGGCTATTCCGACCGTTTTGGGTTGGATATTCTGCCCAGTTTGATTTTCCGTTCTTTGTCAGGACGTCATAGTAGTCAAAAACGACCACGTTCTTGAGAGGATAATTGCTGAGCCAGCCGGAATCTACGTCCTTCAGCCAATTATTGAAATGGCGTGCTCGCCTGCCTATTGCAGGAATATCCTTGTAGCGGCCGAGTATCTTTTTTATAAAAGCCTTCACTGGATTTTTGGTTTCATAAGGCGGGACCAATGGTGGAGCAGTTACTGCTACGAAAAGGGTGTCTGGATATTGCTCAAATATGGGAAGAAGGCCTTTATAGGCTTCCATGGCCTTTTTCACAGAGGCATCATCTTGGAAATAATTGTTTGGAAAACATGACTTGAACATCACTATGTGATTAACCTGACCATCCGGCAACAGATCATCTTGCATACGGGTCCGCAGAATACGATCCATCTGGGTCTTAAACTTTGGAGGCCAGTCCTGAATATCGGTCTTATCACCTATAATGGAATTGTATGAGGCTTCATGCACCACATAATTATTTTTCTCGAGCAGGCGCCGAAGACCTCCACCATTGGGATGCGTTTTACAGATACTGTTACTGCATTCTTTTGGCCCCTTGTCAGCAAGCCAGTGGCCGCCACAAGAGTGATGGATAAAAAGAATATTCAGGGGCTTTAGAGGAGCTGTGTTGGAATATCGGGTTAAGTCTAATGGTTTCACATTGTGATTCTCCAAATGTTTACTGTTTTTGCTTTGCTGACACCCTGTTATAGCTAATGTTATAAGAAATATTAACGCAATGTAGCTTTGCATGTTTTCATCCCTTGTTTCAATAATGGTTTTTTTTTAACCTTTTTCCTCTGCCCTGCCGTACATATCCTCTATCCTTACTATATCATCTTCGCCGAGATAGGAGCCGCTCTGCACCTCTATGAGTTCAAGGGGGATTTTCCCCGGGTTTTCAAGGCTGTGAACTGTCCCCAGGGGGATAAAGGTGGATTCATTCTCTGTGAGGAGTATGGTCTCGTCTCCGCGCTGCACCTTTGCCGTACCTTTTACTATTATCCAGTGTTCTGCACGATGATGGTGCATCTGTACCGATAGCTTCGCACCAGGCTTTACAGTGATGAGTTTGACCTGGAAACGCTCCCCTGTAACCAGCCCCTCATATGAGCCCCACGGACGATAGACCTTGGAGTGAAACAGAAACTCCTCTCTGCCTTTCTCCTTTAGATGCCTAACAATCTTTTTTACTTCCTGGCACCGTTCTTTATTGGCCACGAGCACTGCATCCGGCGTCTCTATTATTACCAGATCCCTTATGCCCAGGGCCGATACCAAGCGTTTTTGAGAAATTATAAGGCTATTGGACACATCCTCAGTGACCACATCACCTTTAAGGGCATTGCCTGCTCCATCCTTCGGACTTACTTCCCAAAGCGATGACCATGAACCAATGTCATTCCAGGGGCAATCGAGAGCGACTACCGCAGCCCTTTCTGTCTTCTCCATCACCGCATAATCAATTGAATCCGATGGAGACTGGGTGAAATAACCTTTATCTATCCGGAGAAAATCCAGGTCTTTTGCTGCATTTTCAAAAGCACCCTTGCAGGCCCTGTAGATTTCAGGTTCAAGTCTTTGCAGTTCCTGTAAATAAACATCTGGTTTCAACAGGAACATTCCGGAATTCCAATAATAGTTTTCTGACGTTAGATATTCCTGCGCGGTCTTCCTGTCAGGTTTTTCAACAAATTTTTCCACTTTGAATAGATCATTCTTAAGGTTGTCTCCCTTTTTGATATAACCATATCCGGTCTCTGCCCATTTGGGCTTTATGCCAAAGGTTACAAGATAGTCCCTATCTGCTGCATAGCTGCCTTGATTCACTGCACTCTGAAATTTTTCAGTCTCTTCTAACAGGTGGTCTGCCGGCAGTACCAGCATTAAAGAGTCCGGGTCCTCAGTCAGGCATCGGAAGGCAGCTACAGCCACGGCTGGGGCCGTGTTTCTCTTGACAGGTTCCAGGATTATATCCATTGGTTTGCAGCCCATTTGCATAAGCTGCTCTGCAACCATAAACCTGTGTTCGTTATTACAGACCAGCAGGGGAGGGCAGGTGTTCTCAAGGGCATCAGCCCTTTTGACAGTCTGCTGGATCAGTGTATCAGGGCCTGTAAGGGCAA
>JALSKY010000142.1 GCA_026988585.1 Deltaproteobacteria bacterium | reverse complement strand
GACCTATTACGAGCACATCAAGGCAGTACTGGATGCGAAGCCCCAGATCACCATGGATGACGGAGCAGATCTGGTTTCCACTCTGCACCAGGAACGACAGGAGCTCATAGATCAGGTGATAGGAGGCACAGAGGAGACCACCACTGGCGTGATAAGACTCAAGGCCATGGCAGCAGATGGTGTCCTCCGCTATCCAATCATTGCAGTAAATGATGCAGACACAAAACACCTCTTCGACAACCGGTATGGTACCGGCCAGTCCACAATCGATGGAATCATCAGGGCCACTAACCGGCTCATAGCAGGGAGCATCTTTGTTGTAGTAGGATATGGCTGGTGCGGCAAAGGAGTGGCCATGCGCGCCAAGGGCCATGGAGCCAGGGTAATCGTAACAGAAGTGGACCCCACAAAGGCGATAGAGGCAGTGATGGATGGCTTCGAGGTTATGCCGATGGCGGATGCTGCTGAACTGGGCGATTTTTTCTGTACAGTTACCGGTAATATCCATGTAATCAGAAATGAACATTTCGAAAAGATGAAAGATGGCGCTATTGTCTGCAACTCAGGCCACTTCAACGTGGAGCTGGATCTGGAATCCCTCGAGGAAATCACAGAGGCAAAGCGGACCATCCGTCCCTATGTTCAGGAATACAAGCTGAAAAACCAGCGCTGCATTTACATCCTTGGTGAAGGAAGACTGATAAACCTGGCTGCTGCTGAGGGGCATCCCTCCAGCGTTATGGATATGAGCTTTGCAAACCAGGCACTCTGTGCTGAATACATGCTTAACCATGCCAAAGAGCTGGAAAACCGGGTTTACGGCGTACCTGTCGAGATAGACAAGGAGATCGCCCGCCTGAAGCTGAAAAGCATGGGTATTTCCATAGATGTCCTTACTGACGAACAGGTCAAATATCTGGCATCCTGGGATATTGGGACCTGATATAGAGGTTTCAATATAATCCTGTTCCGAACAGGCAGTCGCTTTCCTGAACAGGAAAAAGCTGTTTGCACATAGAGATAATCAAAGATAGACTGAGAGGCAGGGAGATTCCCTGCCTTTTTTATTGCTATCACAGGAGTAAAATAGAGGGGTTAAGCCAAAAACATGAGTGACCAACAGGATAAAAAACTGTGGGGAGGCCGGTTTCAGGAGGCAACAGACAGGGATGTTGAGAGCTTTTCTGCATCGGAACAGTTTGATAGACGCCTCTACAGACAGGATATCCAGGGCAGTATGGCTCACGCCAGGATGCTGGCTGCCCAGGGAATAATCTCCCAGGAAGATGCCCGGCAGATATGTGAGGGCCTTCAGGAGATAGAGCAGGAGATCAGAGAAGGCAGGTTTCAGTGGCGGCCCGACCTGGAAGATGTTCACATGAACATTGAAAAGACCCTTTCTGACCGGATAGGAGCAGCAGGAAAAAGGCTCCATACGGCAAGAAGCAGGAATGATCAGGTGGCCACGGATGTGCGCATCTATTGCCGGGATGAAATCGTGGCCATTGATCAACATCTTCTGCAGATGCAAAAGGCCCTGCTTTATCAGGCTGAAAACGGCATAGATATCCTGATGCCCGGGTTCACCCATCTTCAGCATGCCCAGCCTGTACTCTGGGCCCACCACATGCTGGCATATTTTGAAATGTTTAAGAGGGACAGGCTCCGGCTCAGGGATTGCCATGCCAGGCTCAACATATCTCCCCTTGGGAGCGCTGCCCTGGCAGGTACAGGTTTTCCTGTAGACCGTATGGCTACTGCCAGGGAACTCGGTTTCTCAGGAATCACTGCCAATAGTCTGGATGCCGTATCAGACAGGGATTTTCTCATTGAACTCCTGTCTGCACTCTCCATTGTCATGATGCACCTGAGCAGACTTTCTGAAGAACTGATCATCTGGTCAACATCAGAGTTCTCATTCGTTGAACTCCCAGATGGTTACTGCACAGGATCCAGTATAATGCCACAGAAAAAAAATCCTGATGTCCCGGAACTTGTCCGGGGAAAGACCGGCAGGGTTTACGGTGATCTCATGGCCATGCTTACCATAATGAAGGGGCTGCCCCTTGCTTATAACCGTGACATGCAGGAGGACAAGGAGGCCCTGTTCGATGCAGTGGATACCACCAGGGACTCTCTAAAGGTTATGGCAGGTCTGGTCAGACATATGAAACCCCTGGCAGACAACCTGAGACAGGCAGTTTACACCGGATTCATCACTGCAACCGATCTGGCAGATTATCTTGTCACGAAAGGGGTGCCGTTCAGGGAGGCCCATGAGATAGTAGGCAATGTTGTGGCCCGATGCCTTGCCATGGGCAAGGAACTCCATGACCTGGATCTCCAGGAACTCCAGGATCTCCATCCGGCCATCCAGGAGGACCTGCTCCATCTTCTCACTCCTGAAGGCTCTGTAAACAGCAGGAGATGCCCAGGAGGAACAGGCCCTGAACCGGTAAGAGGTGCCCTGGAACAGGCCAGAAGATGGATTTCCGATTACTCCCTGCAGGAGGATGAAAGGAGTTAGACAAATGTCCCATGGAAATTCTGCCCTGCCCATGCCACGCTTGCTTTTCTGCCCCTTTCTCTGCCTGATCATCCTGATCCTGGTAGCAGGATGCGGAAAAAAGGCCAATCCGGTCCCCTGGAACAAGCTGCGTCCTGAGGCCATCAAGGATCTGGATTACAGGGTAGTAGAAACAGGCATACTGCTCACCTGGTCGGTGCCAACGAGAAATCACGATGGCAGCCCCCTTCCGCAGATAGAGGAGTTTCAGCTCTATAAGGCAGTTGTACCCGTGGATCACGGCTGTGCTGGCTGTCCTCCCAAATTTGGCCAGCCTATAATAATCAAATTCGATGACAAACCCAGCCCTGGCCAGCAGATAAGCTACGAAGACCATACAGTAGAGCCTGGCTTTATCTACATATACCAGGTCAGGTCCCTCAAAAACTTCATGAACCTGAGTGATCCATCCAACACCATCAGGGTCGCATGGCACTCTCCACCCAATCCGCCATCTGCTCTATCAGTAGATGCCGACGAATCTGGAATACATCTCAAATGGAACGCACCTCAATCCTATGCCGATGGATCGCCAATAAAGGAAAAACTGCGTTACAAGATATGGCGTAAATTCAATGATGAAGTACGGTTTACCCCGATCAAAAACACCATATCGAAAACCAGATATACTGACAGCTTTCCCAGGACCTATACCCAGGTCTCATACAAGGTCACTGCTGTTCTGGAATATATGGACACAGAGATCGAAAGTTCCCCTTCAGAAGAGATCTCCCTGCTGGCCCGGGATATTGAGATAGAGATGCGGCCTGCCAGGCTTATAGCTTTCAGGACTGCCCAGGGAGTAGAGCTTGCATGGGATATGCTTTACCGTCCGGAAATAAGGGGATTTTTCGTTTACAGAAAGGGGCCGGACGGGGTTATATTCCGCCTGAATTCAGTCCCGCTTACCGGTAACAGCTTCACGGACATATCTGTCCTGCCCCCAGGCAGATATATATACTGGATCGTTGCTGTGGACGATGCGACTCCACCACGACGTACCGTCTATTCCAAGAAGGTACAGGTGCGAATAACAAGATAATTTCTCAACAGAAAGGATATAACCATGGAAGAGTTCAGTTATCAGGATGGAGAGTTGTGCTGCGAAGATCTCCCTATGAGCAGAATCGCAAAGGAGGTCGGGACCCCTTTTTACTGCTATTCTGCTGCCCATATCATAAAACGGTTCAGGGCGTATGATCAGGCCTTTGGAGACCGAAAGCACCTGATATGTTTTGCTGTAAAGGCCAACAGCAACCTTGTCATTCTCAATCTGCTGGGAAAACTGGGTGCTGGAGCGGACATCGTCTCTGGAGGAGAACTGTTTCGTGCCCTAAGGGCAGGAATCCCTGCAAACCGTATAGTCTTTTCAGGGGTTGGCAAGACCACGGAAGAGATACAGGCTGCCCTGGATGCCGGGATTCTCATGTTCAACATTGAATCCATGCAGGAATTTCATGCCATTGCCAAAACATGCCGGGAAACAGGCAAAAAGGCCAGGATCTCCTTTAGGGTAAACCCGGATGTGGACCCAAAAACACACCCTTATATCTCAACCGGACTCAAAAAGAACAAGTTCGGGATGCCGGTCCATGATGCACTGGAAGCATACAGGGAGGCAAAGAGAAACCCTCATGTGGAGATTACCGGCATCGACTGCCATATCGGATCACAGCTCACTCAGATCCAGCCCTTTCTCGATGCCCTGGACAGGGTAGCCGCCGTGGTACAAACCTTAAACGATGAAGGAATCCAACTGAGCTATCTCGATACAGGCGGAGGGCTTGGGATCAGATATCATGATGAAACCCCTCCTGATCCTGGTAAACTCATCCGGGAACTGATCAAACGGATGGATGCCAATGGCCTTCAACAGACAGTCATTGTGGAACCTGGCCGTTCCATCTGTGGCAATGCAGGTGCGCTGGTGACCAAGGTGCTCTACACCAAGGAGAATAGCGGCAAGACCTTTGTCATTGTAGATGCAGCCATGAACGATCTTCCAAGACCAAGTCTCTACCAGGCCTATCACGACATATGGCATCTGAATCAGACCAGTAACAGAAAACCATGTCTGGTGGATATAGTAGGGCCCATCTGTGAAACTGGAGATTTTCTGGCAAAGGAGAGAGAGATGCCCCTTCCCGCCCAGGGAGAGTTGCTATCTGTAATGAGTGCCGGTGCCTATGGATTCTCCATGTCTTCCAACTACAATTCCAGGCCCAGAATACCGGAAGTGCTGGTAAATGGGAGTGAATTCAGAGTGATCAGAAAACGGGAAAGCTATGAGGACCTGGTGCGCATCGAAGAGATCTCCTAACAGCATCATCAATATGTCTTTATCCATCTGATAAATTCCAGTTTTCCTGAATACTCATGATCTGACGGGAGGAGCAAACAGTGACAGCCAAAAAAAGATTCGGAGATATCCCTTTTACAAAGATGCATGGCAGCGGCAATGATTTCATCCTGATAGACAACCGGAAACGGCTGATTTTGCCGGAACATGCTGAGGAGGCTGCAATAACCATGTGCCGGCGTGGATTCGGTATCGGTGCAGATGGTCTCATCCTCATAGAAGAGTCTGGCAAGGCCCATTTCCGCTGGAGATTTCTCAATGCAGATGGCAGCCTTGCTGATATGTGCGGTAATGGAGGCAGGTGTGCGGCCCGTTTTGCCTATATAGAAGGGATTGCGCCAGCCGAAATGGAGTTTGAAACAGGGGCCGGAATCATCAAGGCTGAGGTAAAGGATGGTGAGGTAAAACTACAGCTTCCGCCTCCTCATGGCCTGGCACTGGATGAAGAACTTAGGCTTAGGGACCGTACCATGACGGTTCATTTTCTAAATACCGGCGTACCGCATACGGTGATCTTTGTGAACGACCTGGAATCCATTCCTGTGTTTGAAATAGGGCGCCTGATAAGACATCACCGAAAATTTGCACCTGAAGGCACCAACGTCAATTTTGCAGAGGTAAAAGACCGGTCGTCTATCAGAATCAGAACTTACGAAAGAGGGGTAGAGGACGAGACCCTGGCATGCGGTACAGGTGCCGTGGCATCAGCCGTAATATCAGCCTTGAAGGCTGATACAGCAAGCCCTATCAGGGTAGAGACCTGGGGTGGGGAAGATCTGAAAATATATTTCAATATCCAGGGAGAAGAGATCAAGGAGGTCTTTCTTGAGGGAAAGGCAGTGCTGGTTTTCACCGGCCGAACCCTGGAATTGTAGTGACTCAACAGAAGATTCCGGGGACTGATCCTTCTCACTTTGGCAGCCTTTACTCTCTTTACAGGGTTGTCCCTATTTCCTTGGAACTTGACTGTAATAAATCCGGTTTTACCTTCTCTTTAACAGAGACCTGACAGAGAAAAGGAGAACATGGAGATGCCGGACAGAAATCGACCGCTAACAGAAGAGGAGATAGGCCAGTTCAGAAAGATGCTCACGGAAAAGAGAGAGGAGTTGTGGAGAGAGATCATTCAGGACCTGAAAACCCGGGTAAGTGAAGAATATCAGGATCTTCTAAACACTGTCAAGGATGAAGAGGAGCTTGCACAGATAGATCTGCAGGAAGAGGTGGTGCTGGGCGTTATTGACGCCAGGAAAAAGGAACTGGAGGCAATCAACCAGGCCCTTTGGCGCATAGATCATGGAGAATTCGGAAGGTGTCTCGAATGTAACGAATGGATACCCAAAAAGAGGCTGGAGATCAGGCCCTGGGCATCATACTGTGTGAAATGCAAGGAAAAACTTGAAAAGATTGGTAGGGTATGACGCTGCTCTTCGAGGCTTCATACCCTACTTTTAGCAGAACAATCTCGTTCTGCCCGGCGCCCTTCAAAAAAACCGATTAAGGACAGGCGCAGCCCTGATGCAGATCGTGCGGGGCTGCAGCGCGACATATCTTATCGGGCTTTAACTTCTATCATCCCTTTAATCTGTCCAAAAATCCGATCCATTCATCCATGCCTTCTCCAGAAACGGCAGAAAGGGCTATGATCTCTATATTTGGATTAAGGGTAAGGGCAGATTCCTTTGCCTCATCTATGGAAAAATCGAAATATGGAAGAAGATCAATCTTGGTGATAATAAACAGGTCTGAGCCCACAAAAGCCTTGGGATATTTTGACGGTTTATCCGAACCCTCTGGAACCGAGACCATAACCACACGTTTATGTTCCCCGAGGTAAAATGTGGCTGGACAGACCAGATTGCCTACGTTCTCGATGAAAATAAAATCAACCCTACCTTGATCTGCAGTTTCATGAGAGAGCTGGTGCTGAATCTGATGAAGCCCCTTGTGTACCAGAGCAGCATCCAGATGGCAGGCGCCTCCGGTAGTGAGCTGTACTGCCGGCACCCCCTTGGCCCTGATCCGGTCAGCATCCCTCTCTGTTTCAATATCACCCTCGATTACACCCAAGCTATATTTTCCATCCAGGAGCTCTATGGTCTTTTCCAGAAGAGTGGTCTTGCCAGCACCAGGGCTGGAGATAAGATTGATACCAACAGCCCCCAATGCATCCAGATGTTCCTGGTTCTTCTCTGCAGTCTCCTGATTTGCAGCAAGAAGACTCCTGTTTATCTCTACAATCTTGCGATCCTGTTCACTGTCATGATGATGTCCTGTCTGACACCCGCAACTATCACACATATGCCTACTCCATCTCTACCTGTTTGAGAAGCAGTTCATCGCCTCCCTTGGTTATCATAGTTACATCTTTGCAGTGTGGACAAGTTCTGGCCCCCCAAAAACCCAGGGCTGAAAAGGGAGAAAGCTCCTGCTCATCCTGTTCATGATGTTTTATCTCACATGAGAATCCACATTCCGGACACTCCATCACAGGGACCGGGGTCTCAATCTCGAGAACACTGTTTTTGGTGATACGGTGTTCACTCTTCAGGGCATCGAATGCGAATATGAAGGAATCCACCACCACACCTGAAAAGGGTCCGACCTCCACCACCACACGAACAATCCGGTTGGCACTGTTTCTGGCTGCCAGATCCATTAACTGCCCCATCATCCCCTGTACAAGACTCAATTCATGCATTTTGGATTTCCAACACTCAGCAGATTCTGGGCAGAGGCTCACCTGTCAACATCTCCACAGCGCGTTTGCCTCCAATAGCAGTTTCCATGACTACAGGCATTATACCCTGCTCCACCACCCTGCCAATTATTGCCGGTTCTGGGGCCAAATGGCTTTCCTGCATCAGGGCAAGAAGTTCATCTGCTACATCTGGAGCAACCACTGCAACGAGTTTGCCCTCATTGGCAAGATAGAGCGGATCCAATCCGAGGATTTCGCATGTTTGGGCCACATCTTTCCGGACTGGAATCTCGGTTTCAGCGATCTCCATTGTTACACCGGCCTTTTTGGCAAGCTCCACAAGAGTAGTTGCCAGCCCTCCCCTGGTCGGATCACGAAAACACCTTATATTTTCCCCACTTAGTTCCAACATATCCCTAACAAGCCTGTGCAGGGCCATTGTATCACTCTGGAACTGGCCCGGGACCTCCAGCCCCTGCCGCCTGGTCATGATAGTGGCTCCATGATCTCCAACAGTGCCTGATACAAGGATTTTATCTCCAGGCCTTATACGGGAGGCAGTAAGTGGAAAGCGAATCTCAATAATGCCAACTCCGGCGGTGTTAATGAAGATCTTGTCTGCCTTGCCCTTGGGAACAACCTTGGTATCACCGGTAGCAACCGGCACCCCTGCCTGGATAGATGCTCTGGCTATGGAGTCCATTATCCGTTCCAGGTCATCCAGGGAAAATCCCTCCTCCAGGATCAATGCCAGGCTAAGGGCTACAGGCATGCCTCCCTTCATGGCAAGATCGTTTATGGTCCCGTTGACTGCAAGTTCCCCGATGTCGCCTCCAGGGAAAAAGATAGGATCTACCACATAACTATCTGTGGTAAAGGCTATCTGTTGCTGCCCAATATCCAGTATAGCACTATCTTCCAATTCATTCAGGATCGGATTTGAAAGCCTGCTGAGAAATATCTCCTGCACCAGTCGGCTGGATGCCAAACCACCACTCCCGTGATCCAGAAGCACCACTCTATCTCCTGAACTGTCTGGCCTGCTCAAAGCCTTTCACCTCCATATTTGAACCATGCTGCACAAGCCCCCTCACTGGAGACCATGCATGGCCCCATGGGATTCTCTGGTGTACATGCCTTTCTGAACATGGGGCATTCCGGCGGAATAATCTGTCCAGTAATTATCCTGTGACACCGGCAACCACTCACTTTATTTGGCTCCTCTATCTCTATCCCAAAATGACTTTCCGCATCGTGTCTCTTAAACTGCTGACGAATGGCTAGACCACTCCCCGGAATAGATCCGAGACCACGCCAGACCGCCGTGGATGGCTGGAACACCTGTTCAAGGGCAGCAACTGCACTGGGATTGCCTTCTGGAGAAACAGCCCTTGGATAACAGTTGTCCACAAAGGGATATTTACTGGCAAGCTGCTTGAGAAGACTTAACACACCCAGCAAAATCTCCTCAGCCTCAAAACCTGTGATGGCACAGGCAAGGCCATATTTCTCTACAAGAAAACCATAAGGTTGCTCTCCTATGATGGCACTGACATGGCCTGGACAGAGAAGCCCCTGGACGTCACTCTCCTTGCTGGAAAAGAGGGCCTCCAAGGCATTTGGCATGGTCTTGTGACAGGAATATACAAAAAAGTTATTTACAGAGAGCTGAGAGGCCATCTTCAGGGTGGCAGCCACTACAGGTGCTGTTGTTTCAAAACCTATTCCGAGAAAACATACGTTCCTATCAGGATTATCCCTGGCAAGCTGCAGGGCATCCACAGGAGAATAGACTATCCTTACATCTGCACCCCTGGCCCTTGCCTTTGCAAGGGATTGTCCCTGACTGCCCGGGACCCTGAGCATATCGCCAAAGGTCGCCACTATCAGATCTGGTATATCGCTGAGTTTTATGGCAGCGTCTATCTGTCCTGGAGAAGTGACACAGACAGGACATCCAGGTCCTGATATGAGTTCTATTCTGTCCGGAAGAAGATGGCGAAGACCATGTTTGAAGATGGACATGGTGTGTGTGCCGCACACCTCCATCAGCCGGATCTTTTGCGGTGAAGATATGGATGCCAGCTGCCTATGAATGGAAAGGAGAAGGGCCTTTACAAGGTCCCTTCTCCTTCGGGCGTCTGCAGGCTGGCCTGAAGCAATTCCATCCTGCAGATTCATCATGAGCTTTCCAGAGTTATTCGTTCAACCTCTTCAAAAAGATCAAAGGTCTTGCGGGCATCCTCAGGGGTAAGGGTGTGGATGGCGAACCCCGCATGGACAATAACATAATCACCGGGCTCAGGCTGTCTATCCACTATCTCCAGCCTGACCTCCTGCTGTCCGGTTCCTACATCCACGATGGCCACCGGTCCGAGAAAGCCACCGGTCTCTGCCGGATCACGCTCTTTAATTTCAATTACCCTGAGGGGCACTGCTACGCACATAAGTCCTTCTATCCTGTAAGGTTTTGCTACTCTGTTTCAATGGTGCCGTCTTTGGCGACCGCATCGGCCGGAAGCATCTTTCTTCCGGAAAAGATCCCGGAGATGATCCCCTCTGAACCGAAGATGTCATTCCAGATACAGAGATAGACATGGATCATGGTAAAAAAGATGAAAAACCAGGTCATGGCATAATGGATAAACCTGGCCATCTGCTGTGATCCAAAGATTGCATTGCCCATGCTCTGTATCCAGCCAGTCTCCGGATACATGAGATATAATCCGGAGACGATCATGAGTAAACTGATAAATACCACGAAACAGTAAAATGTACCTGCCAGGACATTGTGCCCTGGCCTGGCCTCATGCTCCTTTAGCATATAGAGATAGAACATGATGGCATGAAACAGGGACTTGATATTCCTGACTGATACAGGTGTGCAGTCCTGAATCTTCTCATACCTGTTACCGAACAGATAGAGATAGAAACGAACTGCCAGGGCTGACATGAAGAAGAAGGCAGCTGCAAAGTGCCATGTCCTCATGGTAGCCATTGAAAAACTGGGCATAAACTCAGCCCATGTAGATATAGGCGGATAGTTTATATATAGCCCGGTAAGTATCAACGTGATACAGCTCAAAGCAAATGTCCAGTGATAGAGGCGCAGAGCGACACTCCATACCGGAACCCTTACATAGTATCCCGAAGCGTTTGCTCCCATCAGAAGCCTCCTTTACAACACCTTTACCTTGCTCAGTTCAACCCGATCCTTATCCAGAAGGTGTACTGCGCAAGCGATACATGGATCAAAGGAATGCACTGTCCTCAGGACCTCGAGAGGCCTTTCCGGATCGGCTACAGGGTTATCGATGAGGGATGCCTCATAGGGCCCACGCGCACCGTTCTCATCCCTGGGGCCAGCCAGCCATGTAGATGGCACAACGGCCTGATAGTTTTTGATTTTACCATCCTCTATCACTATCCAGTGAGAGAGCACGCCGCGCGGTGCCTCATGGAAGCCTACGCCCATGATCTCACCCTTGGGGAACTTGGGAGGATTCTTGTATGGATAGATCTCGGTATCGCCAGACCCGATATTCCTGACCAGGAGGTCTAAGTGTTTCAGGGAGAGATCCGCCATCATACAGGCCCGGATTGCCCTGGCAAGATGGCGGCCAGGGGTCGATTGCAACGCACCAACACCCACCTGAACACCAGCCACCTGGGACAGGGCGGAAAGGGCATGGTCTGCCCATTTTTTCGTTAGTTCATGTCCCTGAACATAACCAACCAGCACCTGGGCAAGTGGCCCTACCTGCATGGGCTTTCCATTGAAACGGGGTGCCTTGGACCAGGAATATTTTCCATCAGGCACAAAATCAGTATAGTTGGGTACAGTCTCCTCTTTCCATGGATGCTTGTTCCAGTCACCGTCGTACCAGGCCCTGGCAATGGACTCTGTCACATTTTCGCGGAAATAGGGATCGTTGAATGAGGTGATGGGCTTTTGATCCTGCAAATCCTCACCAAAGATAGTACCGCCGGGCAGGTCAAAGCTCTCACCAACCCCATCGAGAGGCATATCAGGAACTGCGAGATAGTTCGTAACTCCCTTGCCATATCCAAGCCAGTCCTTGTAAAGGGCGCCTATAGCTATCACATCAGGCAGATAGACCTTCTGAACAAACTCCCTCACCTCCTGCAGGAGCTGTTTTGCCTGGTAAATCTTGTTCATGTTAAGTGTAGCAAGATTGTCCATGTTCACTGCCAGGGCAACACCACCTACCACGAGTGTCTGGACATGAGGTGTCTTGGCACCGAAGATGGCAACCACCTTGTTGGCCTTTCTCTGGTAATCCAGGGCCTCGAGATAGTGGGATACAGCCATGAGGTTTGCCTCAGGTGGCAATGTCATGGCCGGATGCCCCCAATATCCGTTGGCAAATGGACCCAGCTGCCCACTGGCTACAAAGGCCTGCAGCTTTTTCTGCACTGCTGCAAACCGTGTCTTGCTGTTTCCAGGCCAGTCAGGAGCAAGGCTCTGTGCAAGCTGGGCAGTTTTGCCCGGATCAGCATCCAGGGCTGATACCACATCCACCCAATCCAGTGCAGACAGATGATAGAAATGTACAAGGTGATCGTGCAGACAGTGAGCTGCAATTATCATGTTACGGATATACTGTGCGTTCAGGGGGATCTCCATCTGGAGTGCATTCTCAACGGACCGCACCGATGCCAGACCATGCACTGTGGTACAGACACCACAGATCCTCTGGGCAAACAGCCAAGCATCCCTGGGATCACGCCCCTTGAGTATCACCTCGATCCCCCGCCACATCTGGGCAGAAGACCAGGCATCCTTAACTGCACCTCCATCCACCTCCACATCCACGCGAAGGTGACCCTCAATCCTGGTTATTGGATCAACTGTTATTCTCTCAGACATTGTCTCTCCCTCTCAATTAATCTTCTTTACCGGAATCAGAAGAGCATTTCCTGGAATCCAGGACCTTCTTGCCAACACCAAGGGCAGCATGACCAGCCAGAGCTGCTGCTGCACCTGCCACTGCCCATTTGCCGATCTTTTCGGCCTCGACATAGATCCCGTCACCTGCAGGAATCCTCACATCTGGCAGATGCTCATAGAACGGTGACATCCGGTCCCAGAAGCCAGGCTCAGTACACCCGATACAGCCGTGCCCTGCGCCAACGGGCCAGTTGACATCACAGAATCTCTGTACAGGACAGTTGGCGAAGGTAGCCGGGCCCTTACACCCCACCTTGTAGAGACAGTAACCTGCCTTGTGTCCCTCATCACCAAAAGACTCAACAAAACGTCCCTCATCGAAATGGGGGCGCCGCTCACAATGGTCATGGATCTTTCTGCCATAGGCAAACTTTGGCCGCCCAAGCTCATCCAGGGCAGGAAGCCGTCCGTAGGTCAGATAATAAAGCACTGTAGAGAGGAAGTTGTTGGGGCTTGGCGGACAACCTGCAATATTCACTACAGGCTTGTTCTTTATGACATCCCTGACCCCCACAGCCCCTGTGGGATTAGGAGCAGCAGCCTGAATACCTCCAAATGTGGCACAGGTACCTACTGCTATTATCGCCCCGGCCTTGGGTGCTATCTCCTCCAGAGTCTCGAGGTTGGTCTTTCCAGCCACTTTGCAATATACGCCACCGTCACCGGTACAGACAGCGCCCTCAACCACCAAAACAAACTTGCCGGCATTGGCCTCCACAGAATCCATGAGGCTCTTCTCTGCCTGATGACCGGCAGCTGCCATGAGTGTCTCATGGTAGTCCAGTGAGACCAGGTCAAGAATCAAGGTTGCAAGGTCTGGTGAATCAGCCCTCAACAAAGACTCAGAACATCCTGTGCACTCCATGAAGTGGAGCCAGATAACCGGCGGACGTTTCGGGGACGTGACAGCCTCTGCAATCTTAGGTACAGCCTCAGACCCGAGCCCAAGAGCCGCTGCAGCACTGGCACACACCTTCAGGAAGCGGCGCCTGCTCAAAGAGAGCTTGCCATGAAGTTCCTTCTCTTTCATATCCCTCTCCTTTTCTTGAAATTTTTGAAAACATATAAAACAGAACGATTTGAAAAAACAGACTGAAAATCTATTCACTCACTCTGCACGGTTGGACGTTGCACACTTGGCACATTTTTTTAGCATCCCTCCCAATAAAAGCACAACAGAACAATGGTTACTGCACCAAGTTTTTCTATAATATGATTTAATATGATGACATAAATGAATCTAAAGTCAATAGTTCAACCGGTAAATTGGGTGCAAAAATGGCGAAAAACACCCTAAAACACCATAAAAATTTATTAGTAGCACCGATTTCAAGATGCACACCTCGCACAAAAAGAACAATTCCCTGCATTCCATGAATGAACATTCACTCGAGAGACCCATAACCCTGCTGACTATGGAATCAACTCAGAAAAACGAAGGATAGAACCATGTTGCCAGCCTGAAAATCTGGAATAAACTGTCTTCATGGCAAACAACGTGGATGAAAAAAGATTCTTCTCCATCAAGATCACCGGCACTGTCCAGGGTGTGGGTTTTCGCCCCTTTGTATTTCGTCTTGCAGCAGAAGCAGGAACCACCGGCACCATACGAAACGATTCCAAGGGTGTAACCATAATAATATATGGCTATAGAGATGAGGTGGAGAGGCTGGAAAAGGCAATAATCGAACAGGCCCCTCCGGCAGCTTCAATATCAAAAAGTGTACTGAAAGAACTCAATGACACCGATGTCCACCTGTCCTGGCTTAAAACGTCTGCTCCAGGCAGCTTTCATATCCAGCAAAGCAGATCAGAAGGTTCTCCATCAGCAGTAATACCCCCAGATCTCTATCTGTGCAAAGATTGCCTGAAAGAACTTCTGGACTCCAATGACCGGAGGTTCCACTACCCATTTATCAACTGCACCAACTGCGGCCCCCGTTATTCCATTATAGAGGCCCTTCCCTATGACAGACCAAACACCTCCATGAAAGGGTTTCCCATGTGCCAACAGTGCCGCAAGGAATACGAAGACCCCATGGACAGACGGTTTCATGCCCAGCCGGTGGCTTGCCCTGCATGTGGACCTTCCATAAAATTGCTGGACCCAGAAGGAACAGAAATACCTGGCCCACCCATAGAGGTTCTGGTAAAGGCCTTCAACCAGGGAAAGATTGCAGCAATAAAGGGACTTGGTGGATTTCATCTCGCAGCAGATGCAACAAACCATCAAGCAGTGAAACTTCTCAGAAAACGAAAGAGAAGAAGATTCAAGCCATTTGCCATAATGGCCCGGGACATCCAGGCTGCCAGACGGTGTTGCGACAGGATAGGCCCTGATGCAGAGAAGGCCCTTCTGTCTGCCAGGGCACCCATTGTTCTGCTGCCAAAAGGCACGGGATACCCTCTCTCACCAGCGGTTGCCCCCAACATAGACTCCATTGGCATCATGCTGCCATACACCCCCATACATCACCTCCTTTTTCAGCAACCTGGTTCGCCGGATTATCTGATTATGACCAGTGCAAATATCAGCAATGAACCGATATGCAACGGGAATCAAGAAGCACTGGAGCGGCTTGCAAACATCGCTGACCTTTTTCTGGTTCACAACCGTCCCATTGTCACCAGACTTGACGATTCAGTGACCATGGCCACGGATATAGGCCTCAACATCATCAGGAGAGCAAGGGGCATGGTGCCAGCGCCAGTCAGGACAGGCCTGTCACACCCGGATATCCTTGCCTTGGGAGCAGACCTCAAGACCACCATCTGTCTTGCCAGGGATGGGGAGTTTGTACTCTCCCAACACCTTGGGGATGCCTCTCATACAGCAACCCTGGAGTTCATGGAGGAGACCAGGCAGCACCTCTGTTCCCTTCTTGAGATGAATCCGAAGATCATTGCATGTGATCTCCATCCTGACTTCTTCACATCGAGAATTGCTCAGGAACTCTCCAGGAAAGAGGGGATTCCACTTGTTCCAGTCCAACATCACAAGGCACATGTAGCCCAAGTCGCTGCAGAACACAATCTCAACTCCCCTCTCCTGGCCTGCATCCTGGATGGCACCGGCTGGGGCGATGACAGTACCATCTGGGGTGGCGAATTCTTCATGGGATCGAACCCTGCGGACCTGAAACGCATTGTT
>JALSKY010000141.1 GCA_026988585.1 Deltaproteobacteria bacterium | reverse complement strand
AGGGATATATCCACACATGGAGATGCCATAGCTTCTCACTGTATTGTAAAGACCGTCAGGATCCAGGGCCAGAATTCTCTCTATGGCCAGCCTGTCAAGTTGCTCCGCAGTCTGTGCAGGCAAATAATGACTCATATCAGTGCTGGCTACCATGAGGACCGGGGCAGGATAGCTGCTTATTGCACTAATAACTGCAGCAGCAACTTCCTGGCACTCCTCCGGTTCCAGGTGGCCAAGACATATAGGCACAATTCTCAGGGCAGGCTGCAGGTATTGGAGAAAAGGGACCTGCACCTCAAGGGAATGCTCGTGAAGATGGGCCTTCACATCCTCCTGGAGCACCGCAGAACCTGCAAGGATCATGGATGCCAGATCAGAGGCTATTGGCACCTGACCAAAGGGCATATCCCATATACCATGGGCCATCACCGCCCCCCTTGCACCATAACCGGTATGATTCGGCCCCAAAATCACAACATTCTCCGGTACTACAACCCTGGCAAACACCTCTGCTGCTACCTTGCCAGAATAGATATACCCTGCATGAGGTGAGATGGCCGCCAGGGCAGGTTGGGGGATAACACCCCGAGGCATCATGCCGGCAATCATCCGCCTCAGCCCCACAGGATCTCCATCATAAAACTGATTTGCAACTGCTGGTGGTCTGACTATCATAACAGATCTCCCTTTAGCCGAGCTGTCCAGATATTTCAGGAAATATAGTTCAGGCAACTGATGAACATATCGAAACATTTCTCTATATTAAAAGGTAAACAGCGAGATGATCCTGTCCAGAGAGAAAAGGGGGGACAACAGCTTTGCAGTATCGAAGCCATGGAGCAGCAGATGAACATTCCTGAAGGGTATCACGTGGACCTTAAATGCCAGGAGGCAATACTCCAGGAACGGAACAGGGATATTGACCGCTTCCTGGAGTCCCTGCCGGAAAGATACAGACAAGAGAGAGGCAAGATCCTGAAAAGGGCAGAACCAGTAGGCTCGTCAGTCTTCAGAATCAAAGAAGCCAGTAGGCTAATGCCTGATGCCATCTCTTTTCTGCAAGGGCTGGATGCTGAAGGAGTTGCAGCCCCTTCAGGCATGATATTCACCGCAGACACCCTCTCTTCAGCCAGGGGCAGGATGGAGCGTAGATGGCATGCCGCATCTGGAGGCATCTACATAGCCCTCTGTTTCGTACCTGAACTCCTGCCGTCACACCACGATCTCTATCCCCTTGTCCCTGCCCTTTCCATCGCCCAGGTGCTTCAAGCCCATGGCGTGAATGCAGAGATACGGTGGATCAATGATGTGCTCATTGCAAGAAAAAAGGTCTCGGGAGTGCTGATGGAACAGATCTCGCTGGCACATAGCAGGGAGCAGTGGATCATCTGCGGCATTGGGGTCAACGTAAACCAGGAAAAGTTTCCAAGGGAACTACCAAGTGCAACATCCCTGAGGATGGAAACAGGAGGGGTTTGGGATCGGGAGATGATCCTTGCCAAGATAATTGCCCGAACATCCCTGAATCTGGCACTTCTCCACCAGTGGGAGTGCATGTTGGCAGAAGAGGCCATATCTATAGAAGAGCTGAGGGAGATGGATGAGGAACCTGCACCCATCATCCAGCCCTATCGTTCCCTTTGCAGTTTTCTGGGGAACAGGGTCATTTATGGACAGGATGCAGACAGGAGGCCGGAGGCTATAGCCCTTGCCCGGGGAATCATGGAAAACGGGCACCTGATGCTGGAGATGGAAGACGGTGCAACCATCACCGTTGGGACAGGCGAAATCCGCTTCTATTAGTATTCTGCCCCAGGGCTGATATCTGACTATTCCCAGTCACTATGTATCTGCAAAGCACATAGCTTGGAGTTATTCCTTCTGCCCGGCCAAACCGGCATCCCTGTTATGCCCTTCCGCAAGGCTCTGCTGCAGACTCACCTCTATGAACCTGTCGATATTGCCATCCAGGACATCGTTCACATTGCCAACCTCCATCCCGGTCCTGTGATCCTTCACCATCTGATAGGGATGTAGCACATATGAACGAATCTGGCTCCCGAAACCTATCTCCTTTTTCTCTTCATGGAGTTTCTGCTTCTCCTGCTCCCGTTTCCGCTCCTCCAGCTCATAAAGCCGGGCCTTGAGTATCTTCATGGCTATAGCCCGGTTCTTGTGCTGACTCCTCTCATTCTGACACTGCACCACTATGCCGGTAGGCAGATGGGTTATGCGCACTGCAGAACTGGTCTTGTTCACATGCTGACCGCCTGCACCACTGGCCCGGTAGGTATCCACACGGAGGTCCTTCTCATCCACCTCTACCTCTATATTCTCATCCAGCTCCGGTGCGACAAAGACAGAGGCAAAGGATGTATGACGCCTGCCGGAGGCATCGAAGGGAGAGATGCGAACCAGCCGGTGAACCCCTGCCTCAGTCTTGAGATAACCATAGGCAAAAGGGCCAGAGACGAGAAAGGTTGCACTCTTGGTACCAGCCTCCTCGCCAGGCATAAGGTCGAGCATCTTGACACTGAACCCCCTGCGCTCACACCAACGGAGATACATTCGCAGAAGCATGTCTGCCCAGTCCTGGGCCTCAGTACCTCCTGCACCGGAGTGGATGGTAACTATGGCATTAGCTGCATCGTGCTTGCCTGAAAGCAGTCTCTCCAGCTCTGCTGCCCGGACCTGCCTCCTGAGCTGTTGTATCCCCTGCTGCACCTCCTGGAACGTAGCCTGGTCATCCTCTTCCTCTGCCATCTCCAGGAGCAGGGAGAGCTCTTCATGCCGCTCTTCCAGCTTGTGAACCTTCTCCTTCTGGGCCAGCAAGATAGACCTCTCCTGAAGGATCTCCTTGGAGTCTAAGCGATCCCAGAAATCAGGCGCAAGAAGCTCGTTTTCTATCTCTTTGAGACGTTCATCACATTTATGGTCATCAAAGATAACCTCTTAACAGTTCTATCCGGTTGCCAACAGAGGCCAGCAGGCCTCTGAGTTCCTGAATATTTACTGCCGTTTTGATCTCATCTTTCTTTGCCATATCTCCACTGCTCCTTCTGATATTTTCATTACACTTTATGACTACTTGAAAACCCGGCGTGTCAAGTCAAATCAGGTCGATCTTTCCCTGAAACCGGCTGTCTCAATCCAAAAAGAGAAGCAACAATTATAACCGCTGTCATCAAAACAATAAACCAGATGCTCCCATTTGTGACATAAAATGTCTTTTCAGAAGAGAGATATGCTGTGCTGCATGCAAAATCCGGTTTGAACAGGGGGGTGAAGATACGCACACGCCCCTCAGGATCAATAACCTGACTGGTGCCTGTGTTGGCAGCGCGTACTACCCATCGCCTGGTTTCAACAGCCCTAAAAACCGCCATCTCTGCATGCTGCCATGGGGCCGAGGTCTCTCCAAACCAGGCATCGTTGGTGATGACGGCAAGGATATTGGCCCCCTGGGCCACAGCCTTTCTGGATATTTCCGGGAATATGCTCTCAAAACAGATGAGTACACCTATCTTGACAGGCCCTGAAACCACAGGACCGCCCTTACGGCCTGGCACAAAATCCCCGGCAGTTGGCAAAAGATCCCGGACCCAATTGGTTACTGGGCCAAGGGGCAGATATTCTCCAAAAGGTACCAGATGCTGCTTGGAATAGGTGTCAACAGATCCATCAGGAGCTATAAGCCATGCAGAGTTCAGATAGGAGATCCTCCCATCTTTCCCGCGCCGATATGCAGGACTTCCTGTAAGCAGATATATCTTGTTCTTCTGTACAAAATTGAGAATCCTGTCTCTCTCCTGACCCGGGTCCTGAAAGTAAAAAGGCATGGCAGTTTCTGGCCAAACAACAATGGAGGCATCTCCCGGCCTGTGGCAGCCCTGGGTTATGGCCCTGTATGTTAGATGAAGATAGCGGTCAACGGTCTCCTCCAGTATCTCCGGATTCCATTTCATAAACTGATCAAAGGAACCCTGCACTGCACAGACACACACCGACTTCCCAACAATGCTATCTGCTTTGTCAGGCAGGCTTAGAAAACGAAAAGACCATCCAGCCACAAAGACCAGAATGGCAGCAAGCATAGGAAAAACAGCAGAGAGTATGGAACGGCGCTGTCGCCTGAGCATCCAGATCCCCCACAAGGAAACAGGTATTATGGCTGCAGTGAAATCCACACCCCACACTCCCCAGAACGATGCGGTCTGTATCAACTCCGGCATGGACGCCAGACCATAGGCCAGGATTCCCCATGGGAAGCCGGTAAGCAACCAGCTCCTGACCCAGCTCAGCAATGTCCACAATGCAGCCCCCGCCACCATCAGGAGCATAGGAGAGCAGAAATCATTTCGTGCCATTAACCTGGTATAGAGCCAGGAGAAACCCATTCCCCAGACCCCGTGAAACAGTGCCAAAAAAAAGGCAAGGGAGAAGAAAAGAAGCCATGCAAGGGGGAGGGGAATGCCTCCATACCTGGCGATGGTAGGGGCCAGCCAATAGAGCAGCAAGACAAAAAATACCGCTCCTTGCAGCCATGCCAACCGGAAACCATCCCCTGAACACCGGACATCCTTGCCGGTAACCGCAGCGCATAGAGGCGATAGAGATAGAAAGATAGCAGGCCAGCAGTTCCAGTCCGGGAAGGCAAAGGCAGCCAACACCCCTGAGAGAATTGAGAGAAAACAGGAATAACCCACGAATTGAAATGACGAAACGTTACTTGCAGACTATGGTATCACCTGATACCGAGAGACGGCTCTTTCAGCCATGGGTATCATAGGAGTAGAGAATCTGCTGCTCCAAAGGGATTCTCTTCTCTGGCAGTCTCGGCGGAGGCCAGTTCTCGGTGCGTTCCAGCAGCTCAGTCCTGGTCGGGATTGTCTCCCAACCATAGCCTATAGATTTCTTTCTCCTTACATCCAGAAACGAAGCGTCCTCCAGGTTGGCCTGCACTGCCCAAGGCACGATATAGTCAGGTTCCAGCAGCCTGGCGCATGCAATGGTGCCGGCCTCTCTCGTAATCACCGAACCAGGAGCTCCGCGCAATATCATGAGTACCCTGCCATCTATCTTAACAGCGAGATCGACTATGGAGACTATCTGCTTACCCTCCTTTTCAAAACGGATCTCACGATCTACCTGAAAGTCCGAAATGAGATAGCCCAGTTCATTGACCATCTGTTTTGCCAGCTTCTGCTTGATCCGTTCCCTGTCCGTATCCCAGACCAGGCGTCCGGTAAGGAAACAGGGGACCTTTATAAAGATGTTTGGATCCGGATTCTGGGGCATCTTACGCTCCTTATTTCAATATCAATCTGCTATTATCAGCCATATCGATCCAATACCTGATATACTGCTTATAACAATAACAACGAAAGGTTGCGGTGAAAAGGGATATAAAATCTATGGAATCTGTCCCAAAGGCCCAATATCATGAAACCGTAGGAGATCTTTAGTCATTGCCGGAAGTTCTTGTGAACTGCAGAAGGATTGAGATCAGATGTCTTTGTTCCTGAGAAGATCGAAAGAGCGATTATCCAGCAACCCCTTTGTAAAAAACAGGGGAATGAGATTTTATATATGGCTTCTTACAGCACTCTGCCTCCCCTGCGTTAGCCACCTGAGCAGTGCCAATGCAGAAGACTACAACAAAATATCCGGCGGAGTTACCTTAAAATTTCACCAGATGGCAGGCTATAGAGATGAAAACAATGCCTTTGAAGGGATAGACGCAGTCCTGACGTATAGATTCAATCCGTTAAAAAAAGAGAACAAAAATAAAACATTTTCCTGGAGGGCCGGCCTGAGATGGGAGGCTGGCTCCATTCTGCTATATCCCTGGTTCCTCAGCCTTGAAGAACAGAAAGGCAGGATATATGCAGATGGAACATGGAGTACACAGGGTAAATTTATCAGGAATGCCTCTCTTGCCATGCCCCTGATCCGGGCCAGGGCAAGAAACCTGTTCGTTCCTGCCTCAGGAAAAATTACGCTAGCCCTGCTGCTTAAGCAGAAAAATTCCAGCATGGATGCAGAGGCCAGACTTCAGGACCTCTTCCCTGTAGCAATCCAGGAACCTTTTTCCCTGGACCATCCAATAGTTCAACGTTTTTCCGCCACAGGCATGTTGCAGGCAAATATCCGGGACGGGAAGGCATCTCTGGATCTTTCCGGCACCCTTTACATGGACCAGTTACCTGTTTTGAAACAGATAGAACTGCATGGTGCCTATCCCCTGGCAGATTCTTCTGAATTGCAGGGACAGGATTCCAGCCAGGAAGATGCTAACTGTCTTCCTGGCATGGTCTCATGGGAGAGTCTGGACCTTGAGCGAATTCTGAACCTGAACAGACCTGCAGACCAATCTGGAGATCACAGGGGATTACTGCAGCTGAAGGAGAAACGAATCCCTCTCACTATTTGCCGGAACGGGATACTGGGCGGTCCCATGACCCTGCTCTTTCCAAGAGGCAGCATAAAAATCGAGAAGGCCGGGTTTCGTAAAACTGGAAAGAAGAATTATGCAGGCAAAGGGGTGGGCACACGAGAGATATTCATAGAGGGGATCACCATTGAGGACCTGGATATCAAGACCCTGTTTTCTGCCATTCCCTGGAAGATTCTGGTGCAAGGCAGTGGGCTCAAAGCTGTCTGCCAGGAAGATCGCATCCGTTTTTCCGGCAGCATCACCGTGTTTGTAGCCAAGGGCACCATAGAGATAACGGATATATGGGCGGAACCCTTTGCCCCCATCCCGAGGTTTGGGGCTGATATAAAGTTTCAGGGCATTGACCTTGAAAGCCTCACAGCGCCTACGGATTTCGGCCTGATGACCGGACAGATCAAGGGAACTATATCAGGCCTGGTAATCAGCGGCACACAGCCTGAATCATTCCGCCTCACCGTAACCAACGACCCGGGCTTCAAGGGAGAACAACGGATAAGCATAAAGGCCATTGAAAACCTCTCCATCCTTGGCGGCGGACAGGGTGGCATCCCTATACTCGGCGCATTCTTCAAGAGCTTTCCCTACTCCAGGATAGGGATATCCTGTTCTCTCAAAAACGATGTCTTCGAGCTGCATGGCCTTACCAGAAAAAATGGAGTGGAATATCTCATTGAAAGAGGTTTTTGGGGAGGAGTCAATGTGGTAAACATGAACCCGGAAGGCCGAATAAGCTTTGCCGATATGGTAGATCGACTGAAACGAATAGCTTCCAGCAACACTGAAAAAATGGAGGTAAAGACCAGATGAAAAGAGACCTTTTGCCAAAACTCCTTTTGGCCACAGTCACCCTGCTTCTCACAGCATGTGTCACAGTCAACATCTATTTCCCTGCAGCCGAAGTACAGAAGGCAGCCGAGGAGATAGCCAAGCAGGTACGCGGCACTGCTCCTCCTGCAGAGGAACAGCAACCTGCCCGTGACAACCAGTCAAAGATGGACATATTCAGAAATATATCTCCGGTTGCCACTGCCCTTGCTGCTGATGAACTCACTGTTTCAAATGCAACCATTCGGCAACTGAAGGCCCGGATGAAGCAGCGGTATCAAAAGCTGGCCCCGTTTTTCAGGAAAGGGATACTTGGCGAGAAGGCAGATGGTTTTCTGGTGATCAGGAACAGCAATGGACTTGATCTCAGGACCAAAACCCAGGTCAAGAGACTTGTCCAGGCAGAGAACAGTGACAGGAAGGCCCTATATGCAGCTGTTGCCCAAGCCATGAAGATCCCTGCATCCCAGATCACCCGGATCGCTGCAATTTTTGCCAAACAGTGGCAGAATACAGCTCCCAAGGGCACCTGGTTAGAGACACAGCCAGGGAAATGGGTAAAGAAATAGCAATGAGAAAAGGGGTATCCAAGCCTTCAGGGACACCCCTTTTCTCCTGAACCAATAACCAGAGGCTGAAACTACCCCTGGACTGGGATCAGATCTGTTTTCATATAGGGCTTCAGTGCCTCTGGAATCCTGATCTCTCCTCCTGGGGTCTGATAGTTCTCCATGATGGCAACCACTGTGCGTCCTACCGCAAGCCCTGATCCGTTCAAGGTATGAACAAACTGCAGTTTCTTCTGTCCTTCAGGCCGGAACCGGATATTGGCACGTCTTGCCTGGAAATCCTCAAAATTGCTGCAGGATGAGATCTCACAGAACCTCTCCTGTCCAGGCAGCCATACCTCTATATCATAGGTCTTGGCTGCGCTGAATCCCAAATCGCCAGTACATAGAGTTACAACACGATAGGGGATCTCCAGGGCCTGCAAGATCTCTTCTGCATCCAGCAGCAAAGACTCCAGTTCATCATAAGAACTTTCTGGAGGCACGAATTTTACCAGCTCCACCTTGTTGAACTGGTGCTGTCTTACGATGCCCCGCACATCACGACCATGGGAGCCTGCCTCAGACCTGAAACAGAGAGTATGGGCACAATAATATATAGGAAGATCGGAGTGTGATAGTATCTCATCCCTGTGCAGATTGGTAACAGGGACCTCTGCAGTAGGAATCAGATAATAATCCCTGAAGTTGAGCCTGAACAGATCTTCCTCAAACTTGGGGAGCTGACCAGTGCCATATAGGGTAGCACTGTTCACTATTACCGGAGGCATCACCTCGGTATAGCCATGCCTCTCCACATGCATATCCAGCATGAAATTTATCAGTGCCCTCTCCAACCTTGCTCCAAGCCCCATATATACCACGAAACGGGATCCGGTGATCTTGGCTGCCCGCTCAAAATCCAGTATTCCGGTCTTTTCACCAAGTTCCCAGTGGGGAAGGGGCTTGAAATCCAGTTTAGGGATATCCCCCCAGCGCTTGACCACCATATTGTCCTGGTCTGATTCTCCAACAGGGACTGATTCATGAGGAATATTAGGGATGGATAGGGCAATCTCCCTGAGACGTTCCTCTATCTCGGCAAGCTGCTTGTCCTGTTCCTTTATCTCTGCAGATACCTGCTTCATCTGGTTGATGATCTCAGAGGCATCAGCCTTCTCCTTCTTGAGCCGGGCTATCTCTTCAGAGACCCGATTTCGCTGACTGCGGAGTTCCTCATTTCTCTGAAGGATCTCCCGCCGCTTGCTGTCAAGCTCAACAAATTCATCCAGAGAGACAGCAGCATGCCGTACCTCCAGGGCCTTCTTAACGACGTCGATGTTTTCCCTCACAAATCGTGGATCAAGCATATTGAATAGCTCCTTGTCTTAAGGTTTATAGTGAGATCCTATCCTCTCCACACCCTGGGAAGTCACAAGATAAATGGCATATAGAGAATCTTCAAGGATGGATGCAAGGGTAACAGGATCTTGCCGGCAGATTTCCTCTGCATGGCAGGACAGGAGTCTTTCTCCATGATGGTTGTAAAAATCTTTTATCAGATGGTGCCAACCTCCCACATGCACCACCCGTCCATGGCGAGATGCCATTCTCCTGATCCTCCGGGCCATCAATCTCTCCCTCTCTTGCCAGGCCTCACCTTGCAGAACAGATAGAGAGGCAAAGTCATATGGAGATTTCTCCCTCCCGCCCCTTAGAAACCGGCGCGCCCTTGCGTACTGCTGTTGAAAAATCTCTCCCATATCCAGGAAGTCACTGCTTTCCAGTAAGCAGGAGATATTCCTTGCACTGAGCAACTGGTCGTGCCAGCATGGCAGCTCCCTGCGGGCCACAACTCCGGAATCCACAGGCACACAGGGGAGGTCCACATCACCAGCGACTGCACTGGCGGTCCGCCACTCGAAGGGCATGGAGATCTGCCTGCGTATCAACCTGACCTGGGGATGATCTCTTACCGGGTGACGGCCCACCCTGTCCAGATAGAGGAGCGTTCGCTCCAGACGGCGAATCCAGTACTGGTAAAAAAAGGTCCTGTACCAGAGAGAAAATCTGCTTATCTCAACAGTGATAGATCCGATTTCCCTCTCTGCACACAGCTTTCGAAGAAGCTGTTCCAGGCTGCCGGACGCCTTGCAATCCAGGTGTATAGTTCCGATTAAGATAATCTCCACCAGAAGAGGTTAGAGCAGCCGGTTCTCCCGGTCAAGCCCTCGGTACTGCATGGCCTCTGCAAGATGGTACCGGTTTATAGAGGGTTCCTGCTCAAGGTCTGCAATGGTCCGGGCTACCTTGATGATCTTGTGATAGACCCTTGCACTCATTCCCAGTTTCTCTGCACTGGTCTCAAGAAACACCCGCTCCTCCTGACCAAGAGTGCAAAACGCCTCTATCTCCCTGGCCCCCATCTGGGCATTGCATCTTATCGCTGCCCTTTCCAGATGTACAAACCGCATTGCCTGTATCTGCCTGGCAGCCTCTACTCTCTTTCTCACCTGAGCAGAACTCTCTCTGCCGCTGTTTTGGGAAAGCTCTCCATAGGGCACTGCCGGCACATGCACCTGCATGTCGATCCTGTCCGAAAGGGGCCCTGAAATCCTGTCCCGATATCTTGCAATCTGGGCGACCGAACAAACGCACTCCCGCTTATCATCACCGAGATAGCCGCAAGGGCAGGGATTCTGGGCAGCAATGAGCATAAACCTGGCTGGATAGGTTATGGTAGAGCTAACCCGTGAGATAGTAACCTTTCCATCTTCCAAGGGTTGGCGCAGGGCCTCCAGGACATTCCGTCTGAACTCCGGAAACTCATCCAGAAACAGCACTCCGTTGTGGGCCAGACTAACCTGTCCTGGCCGGGGATTCTGACCGCCACCGATCATTCCTGCATCTGATATGGAGTGATGAGGTGCACAAAAGGGACGCTGGGTAACCAGTGGATGTTCCGGTTTCAAGAGCCCGGCTACGCTATGGATTGCAGAGGTCTCCAATGCCTCCTGAAAGGTCATGGAAGGAAGAATCCCAGGCAATCTTCTGGCCAGCATGGTCTTGCCCGCTCCCGGAGAACCGCTCATGAGTAGATTGTGCCCCCCTGCTGCTGCTATCTCCATAGCCCTTTTAACAGACTCCTGGCCTGCCACATCACTCCAGTCCAGTTGCTCGTCCATATCTGCAACGGTCTCAGACCAGTATTCATCTCCTGAATATGGCAGAGGAGAGATGTCCAACTTTCCCCGCAAAAACTCCACAAGCTGTGACAGGTGGTTGATTGCATATATGGGAATATCAACCACTGCTGCCTCGGGGCCATTGTCTGCAGGGATCAGCAAGCTTACACCATCCCATTGCCGGCATCCCAGGGCCAAGGGAAGAGTACCCCTGATGGACCTGACAGATCCATCAAGAGAGAGTTCACCTGCCAGGACCTTCCTGTCCAGGGCCTCCTGTTTTACCACCTTGGATGCAGAGAGAATGGCTGCAGCAATAGGCAGATCAAGACCTGCCCCATCCTTTTTCATATCTGCAGGTGCAAGATTTACAGTGATTTTCTGACTTGGAAAGCTGTAACCGCAATTTTTGATGGCAGCCCTCACCCGCTCCCGGCTTTCCCGCACAGCCCCGTCAGGCAGACCAACAATATGAAATCCGGGCAGTCCTGGAGACACATCCACTTCCACTCTGATAGGGAAAGAATTTACTCCTACAACGGCCCCGCTGGTACAGAATGCAAGCATACACTCCACCCCTTCCGGAAAAAACAGACTGATACACCCTGATCAGGATACTTATCGGATGGAAATGATTGGAACAAAAAAGGCCTGTCCCTTTCAAGGGACAGGCCTCTTCAGATATTGCCCTGAGGCAGGCGATCCTGTAACCACCTGCCATTTAAGGCAGAAGATATTACATCATTCCTCCAGGAGGCATGCCGCCCATACCGGCTGCTGCAGCGACATCATCCTCCTTCTTGGGGATCTCAGCCACCATTGCCTCAGTGGTCAAAAGCAGACCGGAGACACTGGATGCATTCTGGAGAGCACTCCTGGTAACCTTGGTGGGATCAATAATTCCAGCTTTTACCAGATCCTCAAACTCGCCTGTAGCAGCATTAAAACCAACATTGCCACTCTCGGCCTTTACACGCTCCACAATGACAGAACCCTCATGGCCAGCGTTATAGGCGATCTGACGGAGAGGCTCTTCAATGGCACGGCGGATGATGTTGACACCGTGCATCTCCTCCTCATCCTCGGTCTTGATCCCATCCAGGACATCTATACAGCGAATCAGTGCGGTTCCACCACCAGGCACAATGCCCTCTTCCACTGCTGCCCTGGTTGCGTTCAAGGCATCCTCAACCCTGGCCTTCTTCTCTTTCATCTCGGTCTCAGTAGCAGCGCCCACATAGATCACTGCAACGCCGCCGATGAGCTTGGCCAGGCGCTCCTGGAGTTTCTCACGATCATAATCAGAGGTGGTCTCCTCGATCTGGGCCCGGATCTGCTTTACCCTTGCCTCGATCTTCTCTTTGGATCCGCCACCATCCACTATGGTTGTGGTGTCCTTGTCGATTACCACTCTCTTGGCGGTTCCGAGATCATTCAGGGTGATGTTCTCCAGTTTGATGCCAAGGTCCTCAGCTATCATGGTGCCACCGGTCAGGATGGCAATGTCCTCAAGCATTGCCTTGCGCCTGTCACCAAAGCCAGGGGCCTTGACAGCACATGCCTGAATGGTTCCGCGAAGCTTATTGACAACCAGGGTTGCCAATGCCTCACCATCCACATCCTCGGCAATGATCAGCAGGGGACGGCCCATCTTGGCCACCTGCTCCAGGATTGGGAGCAGATCCTTCATGTTGCTGATCTTCTTCTCATGAATGAGGATATAGGGATCCTCCAGGATACACTCCATCCGCTCCGGATCGGTCACGAAATAGGGAGACAGGTATCCCCTATCAAACTGCATACCTTCAACCACGTCCAGGGAGGTCTCCATGGACTTGGCCTCTTCAACAGTGATGACGCCCTCCTTACCAACCTTGTCCATTGCCTCGGCAATGATATTTCCAATGGTTGGATCATTGTTTGCAGAGATGGTACCCACCTGTGCGATCTCCTGCTGATCCTTGGTGGGCTTGCTGATCTCCTTGAGCTTGTCCACTACTGCAGATACAGCCTTGTCGATTCCCCTCTTGAGGGCCATGGGATTTACACCAGCAGCCACCAGCTTTGAGCCCTCTCTGTACACAGCCTGTGCCAGGATGGTTGCAGTAGTGGTTCCGTCACCAGCAACATCACTGGTCTTGGAAGCAACCTCCTTGACCATCTGGGCACCCATATTGGCGAACTTGTCCTCAAGCTCGATCTCCTTAGCAACTGTAACACCATCCTTGGTTATTACAGGAGAACCAAAGGACTTCTCTATCACTACATTACGGCCTTTGGGCCCCAGGGTAACCTTTACTGCATTTGCAAGGGCATTTACTCCACTGAGAATGGACTCCCTTGCCTTAACACCGTATTTGATCTCTTTTGCAGCCATCTATCTGAACCTCCGTTACTCGCTTTTTTCGTTTTTTGGATATTAAATGGTAAGCAGATGGAAAAATTAGTCCTCTATAACACCAAGGACATCATCTTCTCTCATGATGAGATATTCACTTCCCTCTATCTTAACCTCTGTCCCTGCATACTTTCCAAAGAGGATACGATCCCCTTCCTTTACATCGAGAGGCTTAACCTCACCGTTTTCAAGGATCTTTCCGTTTCCAACAGCAACAACCTTGCCCTGAATGGGCTTCTCCTTGGCAGTGTCCGGGATGATAATTCCTCCCTTGGTCTTCTCCTCCTCTTCCAGGCGTTCTACAAGAATGCGATCGTGAAGCGGACGAATCTTCATGGCATCTATCTCCTTTTCCTAATTATTATCGGTTTTTAAGAATGCTTATAAAGGGAATTATTTGGATGGCCATCCAACTGTTGTTAGCACTCATCTAAGGCGACTGCTAATATAAGCATGAAAAAACAGGATGCAACCCCTGACAGCAAAAAAATTATCTTTTTTCCCCGGATTCCTGTTTCAGGATATAGATGGAAAGACAGAAGGCACCCACACAAAGGGCAGAGTCAGCCAGGTTAAAGGCAGGCCAGTGATAACCTTTTATATAAAAATCCAAAAAATCTATGACATATCCAAATCTTAACCTGTCGATGATATTTCCTGCAGCCCCTCCAAGGACCAGACCACACCCGCAGACCAACCAGATATCCCTGCTCCTTGACCGGACATATAAGAGAATAATGGCAATAACTGCAATGGCGGCAATAACCAGGAAGAAGATTATCCGCCATTGCCCCATATCCGACAGGATGCCAAAGGCAGCCCCCCTGTTATGGACAAGGGTGATGCTGAAAAAGCCGGATATCACCTCTATGGATTCATGAAGCCTCAGGGATGAGACTGCAACGGCCTTGGAGAGCTGGTCCAGGATCACCACGGTAATGGATATGAGCCAGAGAGGAACTGCCTCTCGAGACCTGATACAGGAGATGATGGAGATTCCCATCAAACAGACCTCCGACAGCATAGAAAGAGCAGATGCAGCAAAGAGACCACCATCCAGATCTGACAATAATCATCCTTATTGAAAACCACCTTTATCATCTTCCTGCCAACTCCGCTGCCTTATCATCCCCTTGCTTCTCTGATTTCTCCTCTGCATCCGCCTTTTCCAGTCTCTTCTTCAAAGGACTTCCATCAGGCAGGGCTTTGAGTGCCTGCTTCTTGTGATAAGCTGCGGTTCTTGCATCTCCTACAAGGCTGTAATACCTGTAAAGATAGTAGTGGGCAGCCCCAGGCCTACCAGCAAAGGAGAGGGCCCTTCCATAACAGAAAAGAAACTCTGGATCATCCTCCCAGCGCGACTCAATCCTTTTAAAATATTTCAATGACTCTGCAGCCCGCCCACTGTCACTCAGGGCACGCGCCAGGAGAAAGACGGCTGAATCGCTTCCCGGATTGAAAACCAGAAAATCCCTGAGCCTGCGCACTGCCTCCCTGTATTTTCCTGCCTGATAACATACAGCAGCATAATCCAGGGCAAATACCCTCTGATCACCCTGAAGGAGCGTAATCTTTTCAAAGGCATCAAAGGCCTTGTTGAAGCGCCGCGCCTTGGCAAAGGAGAGGGCAAGAGCATACCACACAAAAGGATCTTCAGGATGGAGCTCTGCCTCCTTCTGATATTCACGGATCAGTTTCTGCGGCTCTGAAGAGATGATCTTCAGCTTTAGTTTGATCTTCTTCAGTAGAAAGCTATCCTCTCGCCTTCTCTCAGGGCAGGGATGACTTTTGAGATAGTCTTCTATATAGGTAATTCTCTGGTCCGGGGCAGGGTGGGTAGAGAGATATTGCGGGATGGAGGTGGTGCCGAACCACTGATTCCTCATCATCTTTTTCAGTGTGGTTACCAGGCCTTCCGGGTTGTATCCTGCCTTGCAGATCCATTCCAGTGCCCTTCTGTCCGCCTCCTGTTCATCAGCACGGCTATATTTCAAGGCTATGCTCTGCCCAAGGGCCATAGAGCCTGTAAAAATCGCTGAAGCTGCCTGAGACTTGCCGAGAAAGAGGCCGGCCAATGCCATGATGGTGGTTCCAATACTGACATAGCGCATGTTCTCCATACGCTTTATCACATGCCTAGCCCTTACATGGGCAAATTCGTGGGCCAGCACACATGCAAGCTCATTCTCGCTGTCTATAGCCTGTATAAGCCCTGAATGCACGAAAACAAGTCCTCCAGGCATGGCAAAGGCATTCAGTGCCTCATCCTGAATCACAAAGAAACGATACTGAAAATAACGGGGCCCCATAACATTTATGATGTTTCTGCCTACTCGCGCAACATAATCGGTGACTTCCGGATCCCTGACAAGGGTCACCTGTGGGAGCACCTGGCGCAGCAGACGCTCTGAAAGCTCCCTTTCCTCCTTGACAGATATCTCTGCCCTGGCATATACGGAAAAGAGGGGATTCAGCAGACAGGAAACAATGAGCAAAAGGCTCAAAACCA
>JALSKY010000140.1 GCA_026988585.1 Deltaproteobacteria bacterium | reverse complement strand
AGACCGGCAAACAGAGGCGTTTTCGCTCCTCTTCCTGATAACAAACAGGGGTCTGATCAGCCTGGAAACCATGGCGCCCCTTTAAAAGGCGGAATGTCCAGACAGATGGCTCACGGAGTGAACCTTCACCGAATAGGCCAGGCCAGGCCAGATGCAGGAGCAGGGGGAGGGTCTGGTCTGTCTGTCAGGTCTGGAAATGGGGCCGGGATCATTACATCTTTGGATCCTGTTGCTTCAAACAGGGCTTTTGAAACAGGCTTCACTGTTCCTGCCGGACTGGACAGGGTGTGGCAGCAGGGGCCTTTCATAATCAGGGCTGGGTCCATGGATGGATTTGCTGGCCAAAACGGGGTCTCAAGGCAGGAGCTTATGGGTGATGGCGGCCAGCATGTACAGAGAGATGCAGGTTCCGGCGTTGAACCGGACGCAAGGGTTTCGCCCGAAGTGATAGGTAAAGATAATGAACCTGTCTCTTCTAAAGAAAGAAGGGTGGCCTCTTCTCTTGATCATGTTGTGGAACGGAAAGGCGTGATAACGGAACAGAAGGAAAGCCCCTCCTCTTCCTCGGACAGGACGGTGCCTGCTGCAGGTGGTAATCGTCCAGATCTTTTTGGGGAGCCGGCTGTGAGCCGCTTGATGCACATGGTGGAGTCCATGGCAAATCTCCAATCGATGGCGCGTGATGGTCTGGGGCTTGGTATCCTTCTTCTGCCACTGCTGTTTCAGGATGGTACAGGAGCGGGTGCCATGGCCTATTATGAGGAGGAGGGTGGCTCTTGTGACGATCAGGGGCAGGTCTCTGTTCGACACCTGAGTTTTGAGCTGGAAATGAGTGCCCTGGGTCTGTTCAAGATCGACGTTGTTCATAATCATGGAGGTATAGAGATGGAGCTGGGTGTGCGTCAGGAGAGATGTCCGCTGGTAAGAAAGGAGCTTGCCCGGCTGCTTGACCGGTTGCAGAGCCTTGGGCTCCGGTGTTCTTCTGTGCAGGTTTATGCCCTGGAGAAATGCGGGGCTGAACCATTGATAGGAACGGCAGGAAACATGGAGGATGCAGCTACTGGTAGCGGCTTGGATATAATTGCATAAAGATGGCGATCTGCTATAGGTCTTTTTAGGGGGGATCCAAACTGTAATATCTGGCGTGAGACGGGATAATGGTTAAAGGGTCTGGAAAAAAGAGGGCTGTTGCCCTGCGATATGATGCTCAACATGATGCTGCGCCAAAGGTGGTTGCCAAGGGAGAAGGCATCCTTGCAGAAAGGATAATCCAACTGGCAAGGGAGGCTGGCGTACCTCTTCGGGAGGATTCAGACCTGGTGGAGATACTGTCAAGGATTGAGCTGAATAAGGAGATCCCTCCCGAGACCTATCTGGTGATAGCTGAGATCCTGTCTTGGGTTTACAGGCTGAATGAGAAGGCAGGAAATGAAACAGGCAGTCCCTGATCTTCCTGTCAGTGATTTTACCCGGAAGGGGAGGTCCTGGTGTGCAGGCCGCAAGCAGGTTGGGGATTATGGTTCCGGCCACTCCCTGAACAGCAGTACCTGGGCATGATCACCCTTTTCCAGCCCTTCGCAATCCCGTGGAATCCTGAGTAGTCCGTGGGCCTTTATCAGGGGGCGGATCAGGCCGGATTTTCCAAAGATGGGAAATGCCTCTATCAATTTCTGCTCGGTATGGTGCTGCAGCACTACCCTGACATAATCTTCCCGGCCATGTACTGAAGGGATCTCCTGGCTGCAAACCGCCTCTATTGTTTTGAGCCCGATTGAGAGATCCCGGCCTGACATAAAGCGAATAAGCGGTCTTACAAATAGGTAGAACACCACTATGGCAGAACCCACATGACCAGGCAGTCCAAAGAATGCCCGGTTACCCTGCTTGACCAGAATTGTGGGTTTGCCTGGACGGATAGAGACCCCATGGGACAATACCTCTGCACCTTTCATGCTCTGCAGGACAGAAAGAGTAAAGTCTCTGCGGCCTACTGAACTGCCTCCGGACAGCAGTATTATATCTGCGCCCTGTTCTATGGCCTTATGACATTTTTTATAAAGGACCTCCGGGTCATCCCGTACGATTCCCATATAGATGGGAGTCCCTCCTGCCTCTGATACCAGCCCGGATAGAGTGGTTCCGTTGATATCCCTTATCTGTCCTGGCGCAGGGGTCTGGTCCGGCGGGATAATCTCATCTCCGGTGCTGAGGATGGCTACAACAGGGGTTCTGTAAACTGGAACCCTGGTTATTCCAAGGCCTGCCAGCACACCGAGATCATGGCTTGAGAGCTCTCTTCCCTCATTGAGCACTATCTCTCCCTGTCTGAAATCTTCACCCTGCAGTATCACATTGGCCCCTGGTGCTAC
>JALSKY010000139.1 GCA_026988585.1 Deltaproteobacteria bacterium | reverse complement strand
ATGGAAACAGCATTCAGGGGATTTCGAATCTCATGGGCTATGGCAGCAGCATAGCGGCCCAGATTCGCCTCTTCCCGCCTTTCATGAAGCTGGCTCTCCACACTCTTTATCCGTTCCAGAAAACGTCTCTGATGTCTGAAGAGCAGCAGGGAGAGAAGGGCTGCTACAGCAGTGAGCACACCGGTGCAGATAGCAAAAAAATACCAACCTATCCGATGTCTCTCCATAAGGGGCCTTGCATCTATCCCCATTACCAGATTGTAGTCCCGTGAAAGGGGCCTTACCACCTCTACTACATAGACGCCTCCAGGACCATGCTTCAACTGTGGCAGTTCCAAGGCTGTGGAACCCGTAGCTACAGGATAGTCTTGCATCAACTTTATATAGACTATCCCGGGAATATCCCGGATCTGTTCCAGGGAACGCTTGAGAGAGATGGACTCAAACAGGTCTGCTATCCTGGAGTTCTTTACTCCTGCCACAATACAATGCCCTGCACCAGAACCTCCCTGAACCATAAGAAAGAGGCCCCGCTCGGGAAAAGCCAGAAAAGAGGAGTCAACACCATCTCCCTGGCGAAGATCAGCACCACCAGCCCTGGCGCACAACTCTTGCGGATCCTGAAAAAGCCATCCAGATGAGCTCTCTACCATCCCATCCTGACCAAGAATGGTGATGCCGAACAAGCCAGATCTCATGGCAAAGGCAGAGAGCTCCTTTTCATCAAACGGTTCTATATTATTGAGAAATCTGATAAAATTGACACTGTTTCTAAGAAAAAGGGAGAGAATATCCTGCAATGCCTGTTTTGCCAGCATCGAGTTTCTGGCATTCACCCTGATAATCCCTGCTGCCAAATTGGCATGATGTTCAGCATCCTGGATGAATGACCTGTCCATATAGCGGTTCTGCCAGATGACCGCACCGGCAAACAGGAAGATGAGCAGCCCAAAGGCAACTATGTTGGCCTTCCACAGGACAGCGTAGCTCAGCCTATCGCCCTCTGCCACCACCGCCTCCACTGCCATGACCATACCCCATGCCATGTGGCCCATGGCCATCCCTCATCCCCCTGACAGGACAGTTTCCAGGCCCACTGAATCCAGAGTGAGGTTCAGAGCCATCTCCATCATCATAATGAAAGGATCTCCAGAGACGCCTTCTGATCCCTGTAGGATCACACTCTCCCCAGGGAGGCCTAACCCTGTAGGCCTGCAACCGGTTTCCTTTTTCCTCTTTGACCCAAACCCTGTATCTCCTGCCAGGTTCCAGGGTCTCCAGGAGAGTCCTGTCCTTGACATTGATCTCAAGCATCTCCTGCCGCCTGAAATCCCTGAACTGAACTGTATGGTCCTGCATATCCCTGGATACCACCTCCCCCCACAAAAAAACCTGGGCCAATGCCTCTTCTGTATCATGAGACATGGAGATCCAGAAAGCTGCAGAAACAGATATTAGAATAAATATGATCCTTGTTTTCATAGACAATCCTTCACTTTAATAAACATATTATGGATGATGCAACCATCAGGCCATAACCGATAAAAATCCGGTTTTTTGCAGAATGAAGGCTTTTACACACATAAAAAGGTGGCTCACCCATCTCCTCACACTCCAGGGCAGGACATTTCGATGAAAAAAGAAGGCCCGTGTCCGACATTTTTGTCGAAATTAAGTCAATATTAACCGTAGTTTCAGCATGTTAATTCAGGCAACCAAGAAACGGCCCGGCAGGTTGGTACAGCAGATGCAATGTTAGGATTTCATCAGAAGCTGGCCGGCTTGAAGATGACTACCAAGCAAACAGATCACAAAAAAGAAAAAAGGAGAAAAAAGAGATGAAAAGAGGAAACAGAATCATCACACTGATCATGGGAACCGCTATCCTGAGTTTTTCCATCCCTGCCTTTGCTGCAGATGAGACCACAGACGCAGTCCAGGAAGTGGAAAAGCTCAAGCAGGAGATGGTTATTGCCGAGAGCGGCAGTGAAGAGACCCCTAATACCGAGGTCTATAAGATGGATGAGGCCAAACCGGAAGCCGCTACCGATGAGGCAAAAAAGGATTGTGATACCAAAGAGAACGACAAAGATGTTGATACACAGGAGATGCCCAAGGAAGGAGAAACTGAGGCAAAGTAATACCATTCAGGCAATCCTGTAACACTCGACCCCTAAACCCCGGGGCTGGTAACGGCCCCGGAGATCTTTGTTTTTCGGGCCCCTTCCCCTCCAATTTGCCTGAAAGATCAGTCAGACAGTTCTGCTGACATCCTTCACAAAGTTGTTTTAACCCGTTCACAGAAAACAGGGGGCCCTTTTACATCCATAACTGCATCAACATGACTGTTCAAATCAACAAGACCGTTGAATGGAGACCCTTTCGACATTTTTGTCCGTTTATCCCAAAAATCAGAATCAAAAACTATCATTCTTGGAGTTACCTGCCTGTTTTTATTGCCTAAAACGCACATGGCACGGATATGGCATTAGATAAAGACAAACGGATCACAGGCAGAAACGCCTGAAAAAACTGCACACCAGCTAAAAACAAGGAGGAAACAAAATGAACAGAAGACAGAAAAGATTCGCAGGACTTATGGCAGGACTTGGGTTGATGCTCTTTGCCATTCCTGTCTTGGCAAGAGATTACAGCAGCTATACCCTAGAGGAGATGGCCCAGATGGCCCCGGAGCTAAAAAATGCCACCATACAGGAAAAGATGGAGTTCCAGCGCGCATGGCGGGAAAAGATGCGTAATGCCACCCCTGCAGAGAGACAAAAGTGGCGTGGCAAGGTATGCCCGTTTGGGAATGTGCCTCCAGCAGGCGGCAGGGGAATGATGAACAACAGAGGGATGCAGCAAGGCGGTATGGGCCAGGGCATGAATAGCGGCAAGGCCTATCAGCAGAAGAACCAGACAGGAGGTTACGGCCCAGGACAGCATGGCGCAAGACATGGCCAAGGGTACTAAATCGCCACACTGGGCATAAACAGTACTTCAAGAGGCGGGACTCCCCGCCTCTTCTTTTTCACCAATTTCACTCTCTGCAAAACTGTGCTAATAATGGGTCAATGGATCCAGGGAGTTGCTCCCGGTTCCGTGTTTTTTGTCCCAGACGAGCCTGGTGAAAAAAACAACATCTTGCAAAAACGATTGATCTATAGATGGCATCCAGGAAAAAACGGAGAAAGAGGAAAACGACTCTGGCGGAAAGGGCAGTAGAGCAGGTTACCGGTGAAAGCTCTCTCCTGCACAGTTCTCCCCTGACCAGCAGACCTTTTGAGATATTGAAACATGCAGTTACAGGTGGTGCCAGAAGGCAGACAGGGGATAATAACCCGGGAACGTCCAGCACAGACAGCATGGGTATTACAGGCAGCAGTGAAAGAGTGAAGGCCCAGGAGTCGCAAAAGCCACGAAAGATGGAAGGATCGTCCCGTGCGCCCTGCGCTTCTCCATCTTCTCAGAGCAGGAAGGGAGAAGATGAGGAAGAGCTCAGGCTTTTTCTTCAGGCCATGGAGGGAGTACAGCCCATAGAACATGGTAGAGGATATTCAGAAGACTCCAATAAGGAGATGGGAAATCCATCTCAGGATACAAAGGCCTCCGTGGCAGAAGAAGATGCTGCAATCAGGATTCTCAAGGAGCTGGTATCAGGCAGGGCAGGTCTGCCTGTAGAGAAGACTCCTGAATATGTCCATGGGCCTGACATCAACGACAACCCCCAGATAGTAAGGAAGCTGCGCAGAGGGAAATACGCCATTCAGGCATACTGCGACCTTCATGGTCTCACTGCAGCCCAGGCAGAAGAGGTTTGCAATGAATTCATGGAGGAGAGCATCCAGGAAAACAGGAGATGTATAGCGTATATTCATGGCAGGGGGCTATCTTCCAAACGGGAACCGGTACTCAAAAAGGTGGTGCTGAATTTTCTCACAAAGGGGGCGTTCCGCCGCTGGGTTCTGGCCTATTCAAGTGCACCCTCTTGGGATGGGGGAGCAGGGGTCACCTATGTGCTCCTGAGAAAACGGCCGGCAAGGGTCAAAAGGGCCTGAAACCTCTATGAACACGCCTTTAATTCAATCAGATTTTAACTTTGAGACAGGGACTAACATGGTACAAAATCAGCCAGATGGCAATGATCCTGAAAGGGTTCAAAGAAAAGGATATCCCGGGCTTTTTATAGTCCTTGAGGGGATCGATGGGGCAGGAAAAACCACGCTTGCAGAGAGGCTCAGCCAGCGTCTCCATGAGTTGGGCCAGGATACCCTGCTCACCTTTGAACCTACCCAGGGGCGATGGGGGAAAAGGCTCAGAGAGAGCTTCACTGGAACCAGGCTCTCCCCTGAAGAGGAACTCAACCTGTTTTTACTGGACAGGCAAGAACACCTGGACAAAGAAATCATACCAGCACTGCAGCAGGGCAATGTGGTACTATGTGACCGATATTACTACTCCACAGCGGCCTACCAGGGGGCTATCGGGCTTGATCCTGACAAGATCATGAAACAGAACAGAAAGATTGCAGTAAGGCCCGATATTGTCATATTCCTGCAGATAGATCCGGAACAGGCATTGAAAAGGATCATTAAGGGGAGGAAGAAGGCAAACAGCTTTGAAAAACTGGATTACCTGCAAAGGGTAGCAGAACTATATGAACGGATCCTGCATGAAGAGGAAAACAGTGGCAGGAATGGTGCCAGGATAATCCGTATAGATGC
Organism: Deltaproteobacteria bacterium; assembly: GCA_026988585.1. GTDB lineage: Bacteria > Desulfobacterota > Dissulfuribacteria > Dissulfuribacterales > QOAL01 > JALSKY01. Next base: position 11,247 of record JALSKY010000139.1, on the reverse strand, counting down.
CTCTCTGCCGCAGGAAGAGATCCTTTCCATGGCCCTTAAAACAATTTTATGTCATCTTAACACTGCCCGGCACCAATCCTGACAAGATCTTCCTTTTGACTTATGCCACTCCAGTATTAACTTTGTGAAAAACAGCTCCAAACAACACAGATGCAAATGATCGCCATCAGGCCCTGGCCCTGTGAAGATTAGAGATAGAGTTGAACAATGCCCAAAGAAAAACAGAAAAAAGAACCGAAAAACAGAAAAAAGGAGTGGTTCAGCTATGCTTACTGGATTGCCGGATTGATTCTGGTACTGGTCCTTCCGCAACTGCTCCTGTCGGTCCACACCAGGAAGATCCCCTATTCAGACTTCAAGACATATCTGCGCCAGGGACGGGTCCTGGAAATACGTCTCACAGAAACTGAGATAACAGGTCTCATCTATAACGGCCCGCAAAAGGAGCTGAAAAACCTGAAACAGCAGATAGAGGCCATGGATCAACAGAGGGCAGGGAGAGAAGGAGATCCGTTCCACCTGCCAGGCCAGAATGGCCCAACCCTCACAGATATCAAAAATCTTCTCGGTAAGAATTCCGGGGTGTCGGAAAACATCATCCTTTTCAAGACCGTAAGGGTCAAGGATCCAAAACTGGTGGAAGAACTGGATGCCGCCGGAGTCAGGTATGAAGGCAGCAGGGAGAGTTTCTTCTGGCAGCTTCTCTGGGGCACCATAATTCCCATTGCATTCTGGGTCGGCTTGTGGTTCCTGCTGATCCGAGGAATGGGAAGCCCTGGCAGGGGTTTTCTGCCCATCGGCAAATCCAAGGCGAAGGTCCTGGTGGAAAAGGAGACAGGCGTAACCTTTGAGGATGTTGCTGGCTGTGACGAGGCCAAGGAGGAACTCAAAGAGGTGGTGGAGTTTCTGAAACGGCCTGAAAAGTTTGAGCGGCTCGGTGCCAAAATTCCCAAGGGTGTTCTGCTTGTTGGCCCGCCAGGAACCGGCAAAACCCTGATGGCAAGGGCATTGGCAGGAGAAGCAGGGGTTCCCTTCTACAGTATCTCCGGATCAGAATTCGTGGAGATGTTCGTAGGAGTAGGTGCAGCCAGGGTCAGGGACCTGTTTGAACAGGCCAAGGCCAACGCCCCCTGCATCATATTTATTGATGAGATAGACGCTATCGGAAAGTTTCGCGGCGGTGGCATAACCGGCGGTCACGAGGAGAGGGAACAGACCCTTAATCAGCTCCTGGTGGAGATGGACGGTTTTGAACCAAACACCGGAGTAATACTTCTTGCAGCCACTAATCGCCCGGAGGTCCTGGATCCTGCCCTGCTGCGCCCAGGCAGGTTTGACAGGCAGGTGGTGCTGGATGCCCCTGATGTCAAAGGCAGGGAGGCGATTTTGCGGGTTCATGCCCGGGGGAAACCCTTGGCAGATGATGTTGATCTCAGGGCCATCGCCCTGCGCACTCCCGGCTTTTCAGGTGCAGACCTGGCAAATGTGATGAATGAGGCAGCTCTGCTTGCGGCTCGGGATGGAAGCTCCAAAATAACCCAGCACCATATAGAGGAGGCTTTGGAAAAGGTCTTTGCCGGACCTGAACGAAAGAGCAGGAGGCTGGGTGAAAGGGAACGGAAACGGGTGGCATTCCACGAGGCAGGACATGCCCTGGTTGCGTTCCACTGCCCCAATGCAGATCCTGTTGCAAAGATCTCCATCATTCCCAGGGGCAAGGCCGCCCTTGGATACACACTGCAGCTTCCTGAAGAGGAGAGATTTCTCATGACCAAGGGAGAGCTTCTGGACAAGATCTGTGTCAGCCTTGGCGGACGGGCTGCAGAAGAGATCGTGCTCAAGGAGATCAGTTCCGGTGCCCAGAATGACTTAGAAGTTGCTACAGAGATGGCCAGGAGCATGGTATGCCGGTTTGGAATGAGCGAAAAGATTGGGCCGGTAGCCCTGTCCAGAGAGAGCAGCCCTTTTCTCAAGATTCCTGGCCTTGGAGAACAGCAGAACATAAGCCCGGAACTTCAGGCAGAGATAGATGCTGAAGTCAGAAGGGTGATGAAAGAGCAGTATGCGCGGGCCAGAAGAATAATCAGCGACAACCTGGACCAGTTACACAGGGTTACTGACAAACTCTTGACAGCAGAGGTGATGAGTGCAGAAGAATTCAGGACACTGGTTGAAGGGGCGCAATCCTCCGCCGATGCGGATGGAGATCCTGAAAAATCACAAGATGGTGAAAATATGAACGCACAGGATATTGGCAATAAAAACGGTAAAAACGGAGAATAAACAAAATAAACAACAGGTTGAACCTGTAAAAAACAAACAGTAACAAACCACTTTATTTGAAATTCAAGGAGGAAAGACCATGAAACACCGATTCAGTTTCCAGGATGTAATGACAGTTGTCATAACCTTAGCCCTTTTCATTCTTATGGCACAGGCCCCGGCAGCATCCGCTTATTCAGACAGCAACAGTAATGATGATGCCATTGAGTTGTTAGACAAGACATCCAAGGCATTTGCACAGATCGTCAAGAAAGCGAAGCCAGCCGTGGTCTTTGTCCAGGTGGAAAAGGTGGTAGAAGGCAGAGGCGGTCGTTCTCCACTTGGCAGAGACCCGTTCGGTCTCTTTAACGACCCATTCTTTCAGAGGTTCTTCGGTCCCCAGCTCAGGATGCGGCCCCCGCGGAAGTTCAAGCAGCGCGGACAGGGCTCCGGTTTCATAATAAGTCCGGATGGTTACATCCTTACCAACAACCATGTAGTGGGAGGAGCAGATGAGATCAAGGTAAAACTGGCAGATGGCAGGAAGTTCAAGGCCAAGGTGATAGGCAAGGATCCCCAGTCGGATGTTGCCGTTATCAAAATAGACGCCAAGAATCTGCCTGTACTGCCCCTTGGAGATTCTGATGCACTGGAGGTTGGTGAATGGGTCATCGCCATTGGCAATCCCTTCGGACTGGCGGAGACCGTAACTGTAGGAGTTGTCAGTGCCAAGGGCAGAAGCCGCCTTGGCATCAATGACTATGAGGACTTCATCCAGACAGATGCAGCCATAAACCCGGGAAACTCCGGCGGTCCTCTGCTGAACATCCATGGTGAGGTAATCGGCATGAACACTGCCATATTTTCCAGAAGCGGTGGCTCCATGGGAATTGGCTTTGCCATTCCCATCAACATGGCCAGAGCAGTAAAGGACCAACTCATAAAGAACGGCAAAGTGGTCAGGGGATGGCTTGGCGTAGTGATCCAGGAGATTGACGAGGATCTTGCCAAATCCTTCGGGCTGCCAAAGGCTGAAGGCATCCTGGTTGCAGAGGTGGCTGACAATTCACCAGCAGCCAAGGCCGGCTTCAAGTCAGGGGATGTTATTCTGAAAGTCAACGGGCAGAAGGTTGGCGACGTTGGAGAACTGAGGAACAAGATAGCCCTGACACCCCCAGGCACAGCAGTAACCTTTGAGATCCTGCGGGATGGCAAGAAAAAAGAGATAAAGGCGGTCATCGAAGAGAAGCCTGGTGCCAGCGCCATAACCATGAGCAAGGACGACATCCTTTCCAAGATCGGGCTGGCAGTGCAGGAGTTGACACCCGACCTTGCGGAGCAGTTCGGTTACAAGGCGGGACAGGGTGTTCTGATCGCAGAAGTAGAGCCTGGCAGCACTGCTGCTGCGGCAGGAATGAGGCCCGGACAGCTCATAATCGAGGTCAACAGAAAGAGGGTACGCAGCGTGGATGAGTTCATGAAGGCACTGAAACAGTCCAGGGAACGTGTACTGTTCAGGATCAAGGATGGTGAGCTGAGCAGATATGTTGCAATAAGGCTCAAATAATAAAAGGTAAAAAAGATGATGATAGGACCTTTCAAGGCCAAGGAAAAAGAGGGGCAGGAGAGGATAGACAAAATCCTTTCCAGAAGCTTTCAGCTCCCTGCCGAAACAGAGGCCTCTGTGATGGAAATAATCACAGAGGTAAGAAAAGGAGGCGACCAGGCCCTGGCTGAGTACACCAGAAAATTTGATGCCTCTGAGTTCACTACAGAGAGGATAGCAGTCTCCCAAAGGGAACTGGACCAGGCATACAATCAGGTAACCCAGGAGTTCATGGCAGCCCTTAAAAAGGCCATTGCCAACATAAGGGAGTTCCATGAAAGACAGTTGCCAAGTTCATGGTTTCTGCCACGGGAAGATGGCACCATACTGGGGCAGATGATCTCTCCTGTGGACAGGGCCGGGCTCTATGTACCAGGAGGAGCAGGGGGGAAGACCCCCCTGGTCTCTTCGGTTCTGATGAATGCCATACCTGCTGTGATTTCAGGGGTTAAAGAGATCATTCTCTGCACCCCCCCTACTGCAGACGGCGGAATAAATCCATACATTCTGGTGGCTGCCAGGGAGGCCGGAGTCCATCAGGTCTTCAGAGCCGGGAGTGCTTGGGCCATAGCTGCAATGGCCTTTGGAACTGAGTCCATACCAAAGGCGGATGTAATTGCCGGACCAGGCAACATCTTTGTAACCGTGGCAAAGAAACTGGTCTCTGGAATGGTGGGCATAGATATGATAGCAGGCCCCAGTGAGATCCTGGTGATCGCTGATGATACAGCAGAGCCTGCCTTTATAGCAGCAGACATGCTCTCACAGGCCGAACATGACGCCCTGGCCACATCCATAGCCCTATGCAGTTCGCAAGAGGTAGCAGCAGAGACAGCAAAAGAGGTTGAACAACAGCTCAATCAGCTGGAACGGGCGGATCTTGCTAAAAGATCCCTTGCAGAAAACGGGGCCATCATAGTGGTTGACCAGATAGAAGATGCGGTAGAGATATCCAACCAGATAGGCCCGGAACACCTGGAGCTCATGGTCAGGGATCCCTGGACCCTGCTGCCCAGGATACGCCATGCAGGTGCGGTATTCATGGGAAGCCACACTCCAGAGCCCATAGGTGACTATATTGCCGGCCCCAACCATGTGCTTCCAACCATGGGTACAAGCCGCTTTTCATCAGCGCTGGGTGTGGAGACGTTCCTGAAGAAGACCAGCGTTATCTCTTATAGCAGGGAGGCTTTTGACCGGGATGCCCCAGATGTGATGCTCCTGGCCGGGATAGAAGGGCTGACAGCACATAGTCGATCCGTAGGAATTCGCAGAGAAAGAAGTTGAAACAGGTTATGCAGCCCACGCTTTCACTGGACAAGGAATAGAGAGGCCCAGGGCTGCAACCATGATTGAGAGAAAGGTGGAGATATATGAGGCAGCTACAGGTTGCCCATTATCTCCATCTCTTTTTTGGTCATTGTATCTATCTCATCTATCCTTCTCTCCAGGAGATGAAGCCCCGCACGGGCATCGGGTGATTCAGGATTTATCTCCAGCGCCTTTTCAAAGGATGCCCTGGCCTCGTCAAACCATCCCCCGTCCAGATAACTCTCTCCGGCAAGATACCAGGCCCGGTCTATCTCAGCAGGGAACAACCTGTCAAGGACTTCCTGGGGAGAATAGCCCTGGTTTGCCTCTGGCTGGTTCCTGCTGTTTTCTGCCTCCTCCACAAGATATCTGATGAGCAGGGGATTCTCCTTCTCCTTCTCAAGGATATGGAGCAACAGATCAGAAGCGCTCTCAAAAAGACAATCCACACGCCTCATGGATCTGGTGCATTCTCTCCTGGTATCCTCAAAGAACCTGTTCCTCTTCTCCTGAACCGTGGAAAAGGCCCCATCCTCTGCCCCTCTGACTGATAGAAGTTCCATGGCCTGGGAGGGAAAGGTGCTGTTGTACTTGTCCAGCATATAGGCATTTTCCTTGAGTTTCATGGCCTCGTGGAAAAGTGCTCCCAGCATCCAGCAGAGGACAGCCCCTTCAGGTTCCTTACTGGACCGCGCCTCTCCCCATAAGACCTGGGCCATGTCCTTCATCTCCCAGAGGACACCCTTGTCCATCTCTGTGCCCACCCAGAAATGAAACCCATCAAAACGGATACCGTAACGCTGGGTATGCTCCTTGAGATCATTAAAAAATGCCCGGGCGGAAAAAAAACGCCGGGTAAGGTCCTTGAGAAGGATATCCCGTTTCTCATCTGTCCAGCTTTGATTTCTCATTTACGACCCTTCTGGATAATGGCTGCCCCCACCAGGCAACCTGAGATCAAACCGGAAGAAACTATTAACAAATCTTAACAATCAGGATAGCAACGATAATCCATGGTGGCAAGTGACAAAATTTTACCGCCTTCCCTGAAAAGCAATCCCTTGGCCATGAGATCCTGGAGAAATCTATCCATTCTCTCCCGTGTCAGTTCCGAAAACTTTGACAGCAACGCATCTTCTGTGACCAGATCCATCCCCTTGATATATATCTCACGGGATATGCCTGAAAGCCGGTGTTTTAAGGTCTTTCCGTCAGGCAAAACCTGTTCAATCACCATGAACTCTCCGCCATCCCTGTATGTCAGGAGGCTGGCCGCCCTGAACCCAGACCGCTTTTCAGCCATCTCCCGGATCTCTTTTTCCAGTTCGTGCCACAACCCTTTCTGTCTATTTCTGTCTCCCTGATATTGAAAGATCATGGAATTGATATTGTTAAGGAGATCAGAAGGAAAGAGCGCACCATAATTTCGGTGGGGATAGATCGCCCTGATCCCAAAACGATCCGGCTCCTGAAATACGGGGCAGAGCCTTCCAAGCCAGAACTCCACTGGCCTCAATGGTGCAAAAGGCCATGCATAACGGAGGTTTTGCCTGGTCTCCTGAACCTCCGCACTGGTGGTGCCGGGGAAACGTGTAATCAGGTTGGCCCCTATCTCTATTCCATGTTCAGCAGCATGACGAAGGGCAGCCAGGTTTTCTATGGCAGTAACTCCCTTGTTAAGCCGTGACAGCAAACTGGTAGACAGGGCTTCGATGCCAACTTGCAGGTCCTGCAGCCCACCCCGGGCAAACTCCCTGTAATCATCTCTATGATGCACTGCCCTGAGTTCACAAAAAAAACGGAGATCGAGTCCCAACTCTGCCAATCCCCTGAATATACGGACAGCATCCTTGGGTGGAAGGGAGTTATCCATGAAGGCGAAATCCAGGACTTGATACCTTCTGGATAGATAAGCAATCTCCTTGACTGTCCTCTGCCATTTCTTGCTTCTGTAGCCACTCCACTGGATGTTGAGGTTGCAAAAGGTGCATTTGCCCCACCAGCAGCCGCGGGAGGCCTCCACCGGCAGCACAACGGATAAGGTGGGCGGAGATGAGAGATTCTTCAACTCCTTAAAATAATCCTGGTAGTCAGGAGGTGGCAGATGGTTCAGATCAGGCACCTGAAGTTTTTTGCTCTCTCCCCTTTTTTCAGGCTGACCACTCCTGCGAGAGATTACCTGCTCAGGCAACTCATGCCTTATCCCAGCAAGAAACTCCAGAAGGGCTGCCATGGGAAGTTCTCCTTCGCCATCTATGACAAAATCAAGAAATGGAAAGGAATCCAGGAGCCAGTACCCGCTCCCACCGGACACACTGGAGCCACCAATGACAATGGGCAAATCAGGCATCATCTGCCTGATCCTCTTTGCAAGATAGAGGGCTCCAGTAAGCTGGTTAAGGCAGGCAGTAAGCCCGATGAGGCCGGAGACCGAGAGATCCAGAGAGGCCAAAAAGCGGTCAGTTGACACCTTGGCCATAGAGCAGATGTCAAAAAAATCCGGCGTTTTTTTAACAGCACGCGCCTTCAGGGAGCTGGTAAAGAGCCTCTCTCTCCGGAGACTGCTCTTCTTCCGTCCATCCAGGTCATCACTGTCAAAGAGGAGCTGGGCGAAGACTGCCTCAGCAGCCCAACTGGACTGGCTTATGTGATGATAGGCTGAATATCCAAGAGTGGATGCCAGATCCAGATATGGATGGAAACAGGTTATCCTCAAATCAAGAAAACGCTGCCTCAAAAAGGACTTGAGCGCCCCTATCTGAATGGAGGGCCTGTTGAAAAGGGGCCACGGAGGAGCGATAAAGAGGAGTTCATCTCCGGAATCGGCTGCTTCAGTCAAAGGAGCATGGTTATAGTCTGAACTCAAAGAGATCTCCCTTCCTGAAGAAAAAATACAGCAGACCAGATCACCAAAAAGGGTACTCCACAATTAGATAGGATGCCCCTTCCACCCAAAAACAGTGAGCAGTACTGCAAACAGCAGGATCGACCCTACTGTAATGCAGATATGGAATCAGGAGACAGCCGGCTGCCCTGCCATCTCCAGCAACTTTCTTATTCTTTCCTGAATTGGAGGATGGGTACTGAAAAGGTTTGCCAGGTTCTTGCCAGAAAGTGGATTGACTATATACATCTGCGCAGTAGCAGGATTCACATCCATAGGCCGCCTGTGATTCCACTCCTCCAGTTTCTTCAGGGAGCTGGCAAGGGACATGGGACAACTGCAGATCTTTGCACCTGTAGCATCTGCAAGATATTCCCTGCTCCTGGAGATGGCCATCTGTATAATGGCGGCCGCTATAGGAGCGACTATCATCATGACTATCGCCCCAAGAAAGCCAAATCCACCATCTTCATCGTCACTACTGCCAAAACCGCCAAATATCATGGCCCACTGGGCCATATTGGCCAGGTAACTTATGGCTCCCGCTATAACTGCAGCTATGGAACTGATGAGAATATCCCTGTTCTTGATATGGGCCAGTTCATGAGCCAGAACCCCTTCCAGTTCATCTCTTGAGAGGAGCTCCATAATTCCGGCAGTCACTGCCACTGCTGAATGTGACGGATTTCTGCCTGTAGCGAAGGCGTTTGGGGTTGCCTGGGGAACCACATAAACCTTTGGCTTGGGCAGCCCTGCCCTCCGTGCCAGGTCTGCCACAATGGAATGGAGAACAGGAAACTGGGATTCAGGCGCCTCCTGGGCACCGCTCATTTTCAGGGCCATCTTGTCGCTGAACCAGTATGCCATGAAGTTCATGACACCAGCCATGACCAGGGCAATGGTCATCCCGGTCTGTCCACCGATGGCCCTGCCCACTACCATGAACAGGGCTGTGAGAGCCGCAAGAAGGATAAAGGTCTTGAATATGTTGGACATCTGGAATCTCCTAACAATTACTTAGCTATCAAGCGATTATAACTTGGGTCATAACTTCAACCAATATGAAATAATCAATTCCACTTTGATCATTCCCATGAAAAAGTCAACCCCTATCCTTGTAATCAATATCTATACAAACAGCATCAGGCCTCTCCGCTGACAATGGCCGTGGCCTTTTCCACATCCTTCTTGCTGCCGATAAAGAGCGGCACCCTCTCATGGAGCTGGGTGGCCTCGATGTCGAGAATCCTCTGCTGGCCATCTGTAGCTGCCCCGCCGGCCTGTTCAATGACAAAAGAGAGGGGAGCTGCCTCGCAGAGCAGTCTGAGCTTGCCTCTCGGCTTTGAGGGGTCCTTGTTATCAGCAGGATACATGAATATCCCCCCGCGAAACAGGTTTCGGTGAAAATCTGCCACAAGGGAGCCTATATACCTGGCAGTATACGGTTTACCCCGATCATTTTCAGGGGTTTTGAAATACTCGACCGCCTTTTTAACCCTGTCATCCCAGTAGGTGTAGTTGGATTCATTAACAGAATAGCACTGCCCTGTCTCAGGAATCCTGATATCAGGATGAGAAAGGAGGAATTCTCCCACAGATGGATCCAGAGTAAAGCCATTTACCCCATTACCAGTGGTATAGATAAGCATGGTGCTCGGACCATAAAGGAAATATCCTGCTGCCACCTGTTCCGATCCCTTTCTCAGAAAATCCTGAACCGTTGCATGAGATCTGTCACTGGTCTTCCTGTGTATGGAGAAGATGGTCCCGATATTCACATTCACATCTATGTTTGAGGAGCCATCCAGAGGATCAAACACCAGGATATAGTCCCCTTTAGGGTATTTATCCGGGATCTCTATGATATCAGCATTCTCTTCAGAGGCCATGGCACAGAGCACTCCGGCCTGCTGCATCCTGTAAATGAGAATCCGGTTGGCGTAATCGTCCAGTTTTTTCACCTCTTCTCCCTGTACATTGATCTCGCCTGTAAGCCCGAGGATATCTACAAGCCCTGCCTTGTTTACCTCTCTGGAAACGATCTTGGCAGCAAAGATCAACTCGCTCAACAGCCTGGTAAACCGACCTGTTGCCATAGGAGATTCCTTCTGATGGATCAAGAGATGTTCAGTTACGGTGATTCCGGTGTTCTCCATGAGCTATCCTCCTTAAAGTTTTTTGATACAGATATAGTGCTTGAACTAAGCCTTTTCCTCCTGAAACAGGGCACTGACAAACTCATCAGGATCAAAGGGCCGAAGATCCTCCATCTTCTCCCCTATTCCTATATATCTTATTGGAATACCCGTTTCATTTGCAATACTTGCTACGATACCCCCCTTGGCAGTTCCATCCAGTTTGGTAAGAATGATCCCTGTCACATCTGTAGCCTCGCAGAATGTCCTGGCCTGATTCAGCGCATTTTGGCCTGTAGTCGCGTCCAGGACCAGAAAGACCTGATGTGGTGCACCATCTATCTTTCTTCCAAGGACCCTGCGGATCTTTTTAAGCTCCTCCATGAGATTGACCTGGGTATGCAGCCTGCCTGCAGTATCAACTATAACCACATCCATCCCTTTGGCCTTGGCTGCAGCCATCCCGTCAAAGGCAACTGCTGAAGGGTCTGCACCTGATTGGTGGCTTACAACAGGAACACCTATCCGCTCACCCCACATCTTGAGCTGATCCGCTGCCGCTGCCCTGAATGTGTCAGCAGCCACAAGCATGACCCTCTTGCCCTGCTGTTTCAGCAGCCATGCAAGTTTTGCTATGGAGGTGGTCTTGCCCACCCCATTTACCCCCACCACCAGCACCACATAGGGAGCAGGCTCCCACTCCAACGGTCTGGACCGGGACTCCGCCTTGACAAACAACTCTTTCAGCAGTTCCTGAAGCCTTATCTTCAATGCCTGCGGATCCGACAGCTCTCTCCTGGCCACCTCCCTGGTCAACTTTGAGAATATCTCCTGGACTGTAGATACTCCCATATCTGACATTACCAGAAGCTCCTCAAGCTCCTCCAGGAGTTCCTGGTCTATCTCTCTCCTGCCCAGCAGGATCTCATCCATCCGGCGGACAAAACCCTGGCGGGACTTGGCCATTCTCTGCCTCAGCCTGGAGAAGAGACCCTTTTTTCTTTCAGACTCCAAAGCAGATCTCTCTTTTTCACTCATAAACAGTCCGC
>JALSKY010000138.1 GCA_026988585.1 Deltaproteobacteria bacterium | reverse complement strand
CGGCCATCTCTATGAAAAAACTGCCTGCATCCGGCCTTGTGGTGTTTTCCGGGCCTACAGGATCAGGTAAGACCACTCTTCTCAAGAGGCTCTACTCAGAGATCAAGGGTTCCGTGGGGAGGGGTAATGGCCGGTATAAAAAAAGAATTTTCTGGATACCCAGGGTATTGGCATCCCGTTCCACTTCATCCATGGTGGTGTCTGCACTTGGAGTCTGGGCAGACATCAGAAGGCTTTATTCCCGTTTGCCAGACGCCCGTACTCGTGGTTTGAACCCATCCTTCTTTTCACTGACAAGAAAGGGCGGAAGGTGTGAAGAGTGCCGAGGTTTGGGAGTTGTGAGCGAGGCGGTTGAGGGGTTGCCTCTCTTTGAGAATATCTGTCCAGTCTGCAACGGAAACCGTTTTTCACCAGATCTCCAGAATATATGTTTCAAGGGTTACAGTATGCCAGATCTGATGAAACTATCCCTGGAGCAGGCGGTCAGGCTGTTTTCCAATATAGAGCGGATAAATGCTCCCATGAAGGCTGCTGTCCGTTTTGGTCTTGGATATTTACCATTGGGACAGCCAATATCCAGACTGTCCGGAGGAGAGAGACAGCGATTGAGACTTACTGCTCTTGGCCTTAAGAAAAGGGCAGGGATATTCTTTATAGATGAACCCTCTTCCGGGCTTTCCAACTCCGATCTTCATAGGCTCATAAAGCTGTTCCAATGGATTGCAGATCAGGAGGGGTTGGTGGTGGCTGCCAGCAATGTCCACGCCTTGAGGGTTGCAGCGGACCTGGTAGTTGATCTATATCCCAACAGATCAGAGAGTTGAGCAGTTCAACTCATTGAGAGGAGCTGTTATTGGTCTCATCCCTGTCAGCTTTCCCTGCAGAGGAGTTTTTTACAAGTTTCATCTGGATTACCAGAATCAGAAACGTGACCGGTACAACAGATATTCCTACAAAGATCCCTATCAGATCAATTTTCTCCCTGAATTTCAGGACCAGGAACCCTATTACCAGGATTGAAAGTACCAGCCTGCTGAACATACCGATGTAATAAACTATCTGTGAGCGCCATTTAACTATTCTTCTGGTGTCCCTCAGGGTTCCTATGGCATTTAGACCTGCAACAGCTCCGCCTATGGCGATACCTCTGACAGCCTCTGGTGTCCAGAAAAGATTGGCTGCTGCCAGCATTGCTGCAAGAACAAGCCAGACGGCAATGAGAAACCGTTTTGCCAGGCCTTCATCCAAGTCTCCTATCCAGATCAGCATATCAATCAGTCCTCATCCCATTCCAAGGGTTTTGGGGTGGTGGCCTTTTTTGTATTGGGCTTGGGAATCTCTTCCCTCTCTTCCTTTTCCCATTTGTCAGTCTTGCGCTTGAGCCGGTTGGTCATAAGAAAGAGATTCCTGATGCCACCCGCAAGCCCAAAGAGAAAAAAGATGATAGTGAGCCAGGGATGGGTCTTTCCATGAAAGATATCAGTATCCAGCCAGTAACCAAACCAGACCCCTGCAAAAGTAGAAAATACCATGGCTGCCCCGAGGGTGGCGGTGTGGGCAAGAATTCTCAGGATATCATTGAGGTGTTTTTTTGTTTCAGGGTTCATAAAATAAAAAAAAGCGGTGATTGTCTCACCGCTTTTTATCACTTTAGCAGCCCTTTGCAAAGGGCTATGTTAATAAGGTTAATCTCTGATCTCTGTTATCCCAGGAATGGGTTGGCGTACAGTGCAATCAGACCGATAACAAGGGCGTAAATGGTGAATGTTTCGATCAGGGCAAAGGTGATGAACATGGAAACAGTCAGCTTTCCAGCCATCTCAGGATTCCTTGCAGTACCCTCAAGCAGACCCCGGGCACAGTTACCCATACCAGCGCCACAACCACCACCTGCAGCGCCAACTGCAAGACCAGCAGCAATCAGAGAGGCTGCCATGATCAGGCCAGTATCTGCACCAGTTGCTCCTTCACCAGCTGCCAGGGCCAGTGCGCTGGTAGCCAATACAAACAGTACACTCAATCCGGAAATCAGTAAGCTCTTCTTCATCAAACTCCTCCTTTTATAATTTTTATCCAGTTATATTCTTAATGTGCTTCAGCCATAGCTTCTGCACAATAGGTGGTTGGTAAAACAACAAAGATGAACGCCTGCAACAGACAAACCAAGGTGCCCAGCAACATGATTGGCAGGGGGGCAAGATAGGGTCCTGCCATGGTGAAGAGCAAGCCGAGCAGCATCTCCTTGGACATCATGTTACCAAAAAGACGAATGGAGAGTGAGGCGATTCTTCCTGCATGGCTGAAGGTTTCAACAATAAGGAAGAAGGGTGCCATCACCTTGATGGGCCCCATGAAGTGCTTGATATATTTCCATCCGTGAAAACGGATA
>JALSKY010000137.1 GCA_026988585.1 Deltaproteobacteria bacterium | reverse complement strand
ACTGGGTCCCCTTGTGCCATCTGCCTCTCACAGCCGGGGGCCTGCTGAGATATTCCATGTAGAGGGTGGGTTGGGCAGTATCGGATTCATCAATCCCATGAGCCATAACTTCTGCAGTACCTGTAATCGAATCAGGATCACCTCTGACGGAAAGATGCGGCTCTGTCTCTTTTCAGACAGTGAGATAGATCTGAAATCGATGTTGCGTGCCGGAGCTGGTGAAAATGAACTGGCTGATTTTATTTTGGATGCAGTGCAACAAAAACCTGAAGGATATGCTAAAATTGAAAACGAGAGACCTTCATGCACCAGGGATATGTCTTCAATAGGAGGATAATTTTTATGCCGGTTGCAGCCCTGATTGTTTTTTCAGGGATCAAGGAATCAGGAGGGTGATATGATCATATTGGAGGATCTGCTGTACACAGAGGAGCACCTCTGGGTAAAACCGGATCAGGATAGAAAGAGGGCCATGATAGGTGTTACAGATTATGGCCAGGAGAAGATCGGGATGATCACCTCCATAGATCTTCCATCTGTTGGTGATGAGTTTGTTGTTGGGGATTGTTTCGGTACTCTTGAAAACAGTATAGGGGAGGTTACTGAGCTGATAACGCCAGTGTCTGGTGAAGTGGCCACAGTCAATGAACAGCTTCCAGAAACCCCAGGTTTTATAAATGATGATCCTTATGATGATGGGTGGATAATGGTGATCAGGCTTGTGCATCCTGAAGAGCTGGATGATCTCATGGATTCCCAAGAATATGAAGAATACGTGGAGGAGGCCAGGATCAAGGATGAGGAAGAGGAAGATCTGGAAGATCCTGAAGACCTGCTTGAAGTGGAGGAGTAGCCAATGAAGACGGCATTTGTTTTTCCTGGCCAGGGTTCTCAGTATGTAGGCATGGGTAAGGATATTCTGGAGGTCTTTCCTGCAGCAAGGGAGATCATGAACATAGCCCTCACTGTCACTGGTGTCAATGTGGAAAAGCTTGCCCTTGAGGGGCCCATGTCGGAGCTTACCCGGACCTCCAATCTTCAGCCAGTCCTGACAGCGGTTGATATGATCTGCTGCGCTGCCCTTCGTGCGCGTGGTGTGGGTGCGGATGCTGTAGCTGGCCACAGTCTTGGAGAATATGCTGCCCTATGGGCTGCAGGAGTTCTGAATCCTACAGATACCTTCATTCTGGTGAGGGATCGTGGCCGTTTGATGGATCAGGCTGCATCAGCAAATCCCGGGGGTATGGCTGCTATCATAGGGCTCCATCGGGATGAACTCCAGGAAATGGTGGATGAGATCGCAGGCAGAGGGGTGTTGACCCTGGCAAATCACAACTCTATGCAGCAGATAGTGGTAACTGGAGAGAAGGATCTGGTCTCTGCCCTCTGCAAGGCAGTGAAGGCATCTGGTAAGAGAGCCATCCCGCTTAAGGTGTCAGGGGCATATCACAGCCCGTTAATGCAAGAGGCTGCAGAAGAGTTCAGAAAGGTTGTACAGGATCTGGTCTTTTCAGATGCCAGGATTCCCTTTTACAGCAATGTGACTGCTGAGCCGGAGACGGATGGTGACAGAATCAGGGAGCTTATGGTTAAACAGATAATCTCTCCTGTCCGATGGTTCGATATAGTAAACAGGATGTATCAGGACGGGGTGCGTCTTTTTATAGAACTTGGTCCTAAGAATGTGCTTTCCGGGTTAATCAGGAAGAGTCTGGAAGCGGATGATTATCAGGTAATCAATGTGGAGGATGCAGCAGGACTGGAAAAGGCTGTTGAGATTGCAGGAAAATGAGTAACAGGAGCGGATAGTGATATTCAGAAGAGAAAAGGATGATGATCTCGGAGTTCAGTGCAAGAGCTGTGGAGGGAGGCTTGCTCTCTGCGTCAGGTGAAGAAACGTTGCCCTGAGGTGTCAGGGCTGCGGTAAGGTTTGGCAGATCAAGGATTACTCAGATGAGATGACTCCACAGTTAGAGAGGCTGTTATATTTTTCCAGGGTTGACAGGATTTAGCCGTTTTTTTATGGCATTGATAGAACAGGCTGAATGGTTGGCCTGAATTTCCATTTTTGATTGTTTTTTGTAATAAACAGGCTTGATGCATGGGACGCCGGAAAGATTCAAGGAAAAAGAGAAAGAGGACAAGTGGAGGGCAGTGGGCCTCTCAGTTAGAGGTCCTCTCCCGGTTTCTCGATTCAGACTGTACTCCGGATGGTTGTATGAACATTACGTCTGCTCATGGTTTTTTGACTGCTGTTGCCATAGCTCCCACACCCGTCCCTCCCTCACATTGGCTGCCAGTACTCTATGGCGAGACCGATGATGAGGAAGTGAGCTATATAAACCCCAAACATGCCTCCAGGATTATTGATATAATATTGGAGATGTATAACCGGATCATTGATGAACTG
>JALSKY010000136.1 GCA_026988585.1 Deltaproteobacteria bacterium | reverse complement strand
CCGGACATTCCATATATCAGCAAGAGTCGTCAATTGAAAAAATAATGAACGGCCACAATTTTTTCATCCATCAATCGAACCGGGCTGAGGTGCTGGCCCGGGAGCTTGCCCATCTTCTAACCAGATACCGGAAGCAGGCATTCTCTTTGAAACCGGATGTAGTGCTGGTGAACAACTATGAGATGGGTCAGTGGCTTGCCATCCAGATTGCAGAGGAGACAGGCATCTGCGCAAATGTTGAGTTTCGCCTTGCAGGTTCCTTTCTATGGCAAAGGGCCTTGGGAGTTGCTGCTGCACAGGACCCGGATGTCATCACCAAGGAGCAGCTCACCTGGCTCATATTTCGCCTGCTCCATCACGGTGATCCTGATGAAACAGATGCAGCAAAAGGCCATGACGTTCAGGCAGAAACAGGACTCTTTCGCTATCTTGAAAGATGCCCTTCCCAGGATCTTTTTTCCCTCTCTTCTGCCCTGGCAGACACATTTGACCGCTATCTAAACTACCGGCCTGATATGCTGAGGCAGTGGGAAAAGGGCTTGGCCCAGGAAGAACAGGACTGGCAGCCCTGGCTCTGGGCTGGCCTGTCAAGGCTCAGGCAGGGCCGGCAGTTCAGGGTGGACTACCTTTCTGATCTGGCCAAAGGCTTTTTACAGGGAAAGATCCCTGCCGATTTTCCAGAAAGGCTCTTTGTCTTTGGTATCTCGCACATGCCGCCACTTCACATGGAGCTTCTTCATGCCATATCCGGCTCTGTCCCTGTGCATCTGTTCATCCTGAACCCATGCAGGCGATACTGGCTTGACATAAGGCCTGAAAAATTCCGGTCGGCAGCAAAAAACAGGCTTGCTCATGAGGATGTTGAAAGCCTCTTTCCTGCTGGAAATCCGCTTCTTGCCTCGATGGGACAGGCAGGCAGGGCATTTCTTACAAGGCTTTACGGATTTGAGTTTTTTGAAGGCAAGGACCTCTTTATTAAAAATGAAAAAGGTCCGGATGGAGCTGATCTGGCTGATCCGGTTGTTGAAACACCCGGCACTCTCCACACCATACAGGACGATCTCCTGGAACTCAGGGCCCTGGAACCGGACAACAGGCCTGAGATCACCAGTGATGATGACTCAATAAGGATCCATTCCTGTCACAGCCCCTTGCGCCAGGTGGAGGTGTTGCATGACTGCCTGGTAGATCTCTTTGAGACAGACCCTGATATAACGCCTGAAAAGGTGTTGATCATGGCCCCAAACATGAAAGAGTTTTCTCCGCTCATAAAGGCAGTATTCGATGCTGCACCTGAAGAACAGCGCCTTCCCTATTTCCTTGCTGAGATGCCCCTCGACCAGTCAAATCCTGCCATATACGCATTTTTGAAGCTCTTTTCAGCTTGTAAGCAGCAGATCACTGCCCCAGACCTCATAGATCTGCTCTCGCTGCCTGTGGTAATGGCCCGCTACAACATTGATGAACAGGATGTCTCCATAGTTCGCAACTGGATACGGGGTTCAGGGGCAAGGCGGGGCATAGTTCAACTTTCTTCCGGCCTGACGGTCTATGAAAATACCCTGGCCTTTGGCCTTGACCGCCTGTATGCAGCATACAGCTTCCCTGAATCATCTGATACCGCCCTGCTGCCTGAATTTTCCCTTTGCCCTTATGATACAGCCCTTGAGGGAGATGATGCAGCCAGGCTCTCTTTCCTGTCCGCCTTTACCTTCCATCTCCATGAGCTTTCAGAAAAGTTGATGCCTGAAGGGAAAGACGGGCTCACCTGCCTGGAATGGAGGGATCTATTTGACTGGATCATAAGGGCCTTTTTATGCCAGGACATGGAAGAGGCTGGCCAGGAGATAGAGGTGCTTAAAGAGACCCTGTCAGGGATATTAACTGCCGTTGAGGAGGCAGAAATAGAGCGCCTTGACTACAGGCAGATGCTTCCAGTTGTTCACCATTATCTTTCAAAGACCCCGCCGCCCCGCTCCTTTATCACAGGACGCATCACCTTTTCAAACATGGTGCCCATGCGGGCCCTTCCCTTTGACGTGATCTGCCTGCTGGGCATGAACAGCGGCGAGTTTCCAAGGCGTCCCATATTTCCGGCATTCGATCTTGTTGCCAGGGACTTCAGGCCTGGAGACCGCATACCAAGGGATGAGGACCGCTATCTATTCCTTGAGACCCTGATCTGTGCCAGAAGGAAGCTGTGGATCTTTTATGAGGGGCGCAGGCAGAAAGATGATGCGCCACTTGCCCCATCTACCGTGGTGGATGAACTCCTTTCATACATAGACGACAGGTTCAGCCCTCCAGATGAGGGGTATAAGAAGGCCTCGGATGCTGTAAAGATACAACACCCCCTTCAGCCCTTCAGCAGGCGCTATCTCGACGGGCGCATGGATGGCAGATACCGGGTTTACTG
>JALSKY010000135.1 GCA_026988585.1 Deltaproteobacteria bacterium | reverse complement strand
CACTGCAAGCTGCCAGAAGATGAAGTCCTTCTTATCAAGTGGCTCACCCTCCAGATCCTCATCTGCATTCTTGTTGAATTCATCGTGGGTATAGCCAAGAGAGGCTATGACGCCATCATATATCTCCTGGTTGAAGCAGATACCGTAACGGGCCTCAGGCATTCCCGGCGCCTCATCAGAACCGGCGTACTTGAACGCCACCACCAGATTTCGCCACCAGTTGTAATTGAAGCCGGCTTCAAAGTTCCAGACAGCAGGTTGTGCTCCATCATTACCCCATTTGAGATCACGCTCATCAAAATCCTCTATAGCCCCCATATATTCAGCATCCAAAAACAGATTTCCATATTCTATATGAAGATAAAAATCTATCCCCGGAACTGATTTGTGGATACTGGTTGTTCCAACTCTATCAGTGAGCCCATCAGACTCTGCAATATTGGAAATATAGGAAGTACCTATAAGATAATCAAAAACACCTTCCAGCTCATGTTCAAACTTACCTCCACGGCCATAGGTAACATTGCCACCAGGGACGAACATCCCTTTATAGTGGATATCAAAACCGTAGTCCTCTATATGATCTTCATCTCCCTTTTCCAAATCTCCATTGAACAGATAGGCTGATGCCGTAAGGCCTGACCTTTCAAACCCAACCAGGACCGCCTTCTCACTAATCTCCCCCAAGAGCACTGTCACGGGAATATCGGTAAGGGGGTCATCCGGAAAGTTGGTAAGCAAGGCACCAAAAGGCAGATACATCTTTCCAGCTGCAAGATAGAGAGGAAATTCATCTGTATTTCCGAGAGTGACAACAGCAACATCCACATCAAAGTTGTTGTGATCATCCCCCTCAAAAAGGGAATCCTCATAGAGGAGGACAGATTCGGCCCTGACCCAATCATTGGGCTCCGCAGACAAAGATACCTCTACCGTGGCCAGGGTGAGATCGCTTTGGGCATGATGTTTTCCGCCTTTACCTTCTCTGTTCTCCCAGCCTCCTCCAAACTCAACGAGGCCACCGATCTCTATCCGATCACTCCAGGACATTTCTGAGCCTTCTTTCCCTGTGGCTGCAACATCCTGGGAGATACCCATAAGTTTCTCCTCCTGCTCCTGGATGATGCTCTTCTGTTCCTGGATCACCTGCTGCTGGGAAGAAACGATGGCCTCAAGACGCTCAAGACGCTCCTTGAGTTCCTCGAAATCTGCCCTGCTTACACCCTGCTGCTCCATACCACCACCAAAACAGGTAAACGGCAGCAGCAAACAAACAAGAAATAGACCACTTCTCAAAAACACTCCCCAGAAAACTCCCATGAACTCTTCCTCCTTTTTTTACTTTTTTTACGGACATGGGCTTTAATAAAAAAACTGAACAGCGATTATGCTAACGGAACGGGATCAGGTAGTTATGAACCAGGAAGAGTAGTAAAAGGCGAGAACCAGACGGTTATGACAGAAAAGAGCTGCTGCCGCGCCAGGCCGGTCTCCCGACTTCCGGATCATTCTGCATAGCTGCGCCTTCCCATGAGCAGCATGACTCACAGTGGCATGATGCAGCCATCGTCCCCGGTTACGGTTACCCTGCTGATGCAGGGTAGTGCCGGTATCTCACCGGACTTCCCGATTCTCCCTGTTCAGGGCACCTGAATTTCAATCCAAACTTAAATTAGCAACAACTTGCCACAATGTTACCATTATGTCAAGAGTGTTACGACTTTTTTAACAATTACCTGGCCTGAGTTATAACTATGTAATTTAACAATAAAAATCATTTACACTTTTTCGATCAATATGGACTTTCCCACTTGCCTGCAAGATCTGTCTTAATTTGGACATAAAAAAGGCGCCGGCAATCTTTTGCCGGCGCCTGATAGGTGCGATACTCATTTGAATCAAACCATTTTTTTAGTGATCTACTGCTGCACCTGCCCCCCTTGGCGTCCTGATGGATTCCACCATCTCTCTGATCTCTTTAGGGGGAGCCTTGGTAATAGATGAAACCAGTAGCGTCACTGCAAAATTAAGAACCATGCCAATGGTCCCTATCCCCTCAGGGCTGATACCAAGAAACCACTGATCCTTAGTGCCGCCCAAAAACTTGAAGTAGATGATGTAGGCGGCAGTAAAGATTATTCCTGTGAGCATACCGGCAATGGCCCCCTCCCTGTTAGTACGGGAAGAGAAGATCCCGAGGATAATTGCCGGGAAGAAGGAGGAGGCAGCAAGACCAAAGGCAAAGGCCACCACCTGGGCAACAAAGCCTGGAGGGTTAATTCCAAAATAACCGGCTATACAGACGGCAACACCGATCATTATACGCCCAACCATAAGCCGCTGTCGCTCAGTGGCCCTTCTGTTGATAAGCCTGTAATAGAGATCATGAGATATGGATGACGCAATGACCAGCATCAA
>JALSKY010000134.1 GCA_026988585.1 Deltaproteobacteria bacterium | reverse complement strand
AATAATCTTATTCTTACTCATGACGTATCCTCTTTTTTGTTGGAATTAATCTTAGCGGTTTGATCCCAACAGGATACGTCATTTATTTTTTCATAGCTTCTTCAAACACCACTTTCGATCATAACTCTCGTCACGGATTCAGGAGCATTAAAAAATACCCCGTAAACCACCCATACGGGGGATTTACCTCCCCGCTGCAAAATGGTTTAATGCAGAACCTGCAGTTGAATGGCTGGACTGACTGAAGAATCTACGATAGAGTTGGATAATAATCATAGGAACATACTGTTAACAGTTCCAGGACAGCAGAGAAGAAAAGAGAGCCCTGCTCTCTGTTTTCTGCCGAATGGACCAGTACCTGATTCCCGGGCTGCCACATCAACCAGTTGGTGATTGACAATGAAGATCAACCTGTCCATGCGTGGCAGCATTATCCTCTCAGTCATTGCGCTGGTATGGGGGACCCATATTCTTCTGGCCCCCCTCTTTTTACCTCCTGTCGGAGAGAACTTTCTACAGTCATGCCAGGGATATCATGGATAATATCTCTGATTTCACCCTGGAACATTCCTACAACCATCTTGAAAAAGCCAAAAGTGCTGTTTCCCTCACCAAGCATCTACTTACTGCTAATGTGGTCAACACCGGTTCATTAACCATCAACTCCCTGGAACGCTATTTTTTTGATCAGCTAGATCCACCCTCACTTAGCCGGAATCTTCCTTGGAACCCCCAATGAATCCTTCTGTTATGTAAGTAGAAATCAGACAAAATAACAAATGGCTTTCGAACAACGATTATCCAACAGCGGAAAAACACCCGAAGTATTACCCTGATCTGGAGAGATCAGAATTACAGGGAAATCCTCCGGGAGAATACGCCTGATGACCCCTATGATCCCCGAATGCGGCCATGGTACAAACAGGCTGTAACAAGCCACACCATAGGATGGACCTCCCCATATATTTTCTACACATCTCAACAGCCTGGGGTTACTATTTCAGGACCTTCCTACTGGCCGGACAATTCCCTCAAGGGAGTTGTGGGGGTTGACATTGATCTCAAGGAGCTCTCCACCTTTGTAAGCAGACTCAGGGTAGGAAAAAGCGGCCAGGCCTTCATTTTCAACAGAGACAGAGATGTCATAGCCTCCACTCATCTCGATCAGTATATTGTCAGAGAAAAGGGCAGTAATACCCTGCGCCTGCCAAAGCTTGACGAACTAAAACAGAATACCATCAGTAAGGCAATGGCTGCAATTGGCAGGCAAACAGAGTCCAGAGACCTATCAGCACTCAAAGAACCTGTTTTTACGTCCTTTACTGATGAGGGAAGCGAGTATGTCGCCATGTTCACACCCTTCCCCAGAGATGAACTGGACTGGATTATCGGAATGTATATCTCCGAAGAAGACTACCTCGGGGATATAAAAGACAACAGACGTTACAACCTGATCGCCACAGTAATTCTTTCCTTGCTAGCCTCGCTAATGGCCCTTCGCTTTGCACGAGCAATTACAACTCCGATCAGACAGCTACAACTGGAGGCCCAGGCCATTGCAAAACAGGAAATGACGCCTGAGTGTAACATCAATTCTATTTTCAAAGAGATCAGGGAAACAGCAGTTGGCTTCAACAGGATGAAACGATCAATCAATTGTTATAAAGAGGAGTTACAAGACAGGGAGAAGATGTATCGTACCATAACCCAGGCAGCGAGTGATGCCATTATCCTTATTAATGAAAAAAATAAAATATCATACATAAACCCTGCAGGAACAGATTTCTTTTCCATCAGTATGGAAGAGGCACAGGGAAAAGACATCTCCAATTTCATCGATATCCCACCTGTCTCACAGCAAAAACAGCTGCCTGTGGAGCTGGAAATAACCAATGAAAATGGGATATCCCCCACCATTGAAGCCACCTTCTCTCGGGTAACAATCAATAAAGAAAGTCATACCATTACCATCCTCCGGGACATCAGCGAACGCTGCCGGAGTGCTGAACTGAAAAAGCAGCTGGTTCAGGACCTCCACGATGGGGTTGGGGGGAATCTTGTAAACATTAAACTGCTGTCACAGATGGTGGTAAACGGCAACATCATCCAACCTGTGGAAACGATTTTTTCAGATATTGCCTCAATATGCGACGATTCAATAATTGAAATCCGAAGTTTCATGGACATCCTTGATACAAAACAGGTTACCTAGGAAACCCTAGCGGCAGATATCCACCAGCAGTGTGCTAAAATAGCGGAATCTCACCAGTTAGCATTTACCAAGCATTTAGAGATAAATGAGAGCGCTCCGCCACCATCACCACTGATTATTTTAGATTGTCCTCAAAAAGTCACAACCAACTGTTATTGTAGAGTAAAGACTTTAAAAAGGTAGTACTATATGCAAGCATACAGAGCAATACTCAACAAAAGGCT